>JALZAI010000126.1 GCA_030948475.1 Actinomycetota bacterium | reverse complement strand
ATCTTGCGCGTCGACTGGACGGAGCGAATCCGCCGCCGGTAAATACGTAACTGCGCACCCATGACTGACTTAGCTGTCCTTATCGGCTGGGTTGTCGCCGCCCTGGTCCGCAGCCTCCGGCGAATCGGTCTCGCCCTCGTTCGCGCCACGGTCCTGACCGCGCGGTGAGGAGGGGGTGCTGTCGTCGGTCGGCTGGAACTGCTTCTTGAAGTCGGTGACCAGCTTCTCTAGGTGTTCGTTGAGCTCGTCGTCGAACTTCTTGGCGGTAGCCAGGGTGTCGAACAGTCCCTCGGCATTGTGCGCGATGTAGTCGAGGAACTCACCCTCGAAGCGCCGGACGTCACCGGTGTCGATGTCGTCGAGGTGTCCGCGCGTCCCCGCCCAGATGGACGCGATCTCGCGCCCGACCGGGAATGGTGAGGACGCGGACTGTTTGAGCAGTTCGACCAGGCGCGCACCGCGCGCCAGCTGCTGCTGGCTGGACCGGTCAAGGTCGGAGCCGAAGGCCGCAAAGGCCTCCAGCTCGCGGTACTGGGCCAGGTCCACGCGCAGCCGGCCGGCGACATCCCGCATCGCCCGCGGCTGGGCCGCGCCGCCGACCCGGGATACCGAGATGCCGACGTTCACGGCCGGTCGGACGCCGGCGTTGAACAGGTCGGTCTCCAGGAAGCACTGGCCGTCGGTGATCGAGATGACGTTCGTCGGGATGTAGCCCGACACGTCGTTGCCCTTGGTTTCGATGATCGGCAGACCCGTCATCGAACCGCTGCCCAGCTCGTCGGACAGCTTCGCGCAGCGCTCCAGTAGCCGGCTGTGCAGGTAGAACACGTCGCCCGGGTAGGCCTCGCGGCCCGGGGGGCGACGCAGCAGCAGCGACACCGCGCGATAGGCCTCGGCCTGCTTGCTCAGGTCGTCGAAGATGATCAGGACGTGCATGCCCTGGTACATCCAGTGCTGTCCGATGGCCGAGCCGGTGTAGGGAGCGATGTACTTGAAGCCGGCCGAGTCCGACGCCGGCGCCGCGACGATCGTCGTGTACTCCATCGCGCCGGCGGCATCGAGGGTCTGGCGGGCGGCCGCGATGGTGGAGCCCTTCTGGCCGATCGCGACGTAGATGCAGCGGACCTGCTGCTTGGGGTCGCCGGTCTTCCAGAAGTCGCGCTGGTTGATGATCGCGTCCAGGCACACCGTCGTCTTGCCGGTCTGCCGGTCACCGATGATCAGCTGGCGCTGGCCGCGTCCGATCGCGGTCATCGCGTCGATCGCCTTGATGCCGGTGAGTAGGGGCTCGCGGACCTCTTGGCGCTGCACCACCGTCGGGGCCTGCAGTTCGAGTGCGCGCCGCTCGTCGGACTCGATCTCGCCCTGGCCGTCGATCGGGTGGCCCAGCGGGTTGATCACCCGGCCCAGGTAGCCGTCGCCCACCGGCACCGAGAGGATCTCCCCGGTCCGCTTGACCTCCTGGCCCTCCTCGATCTTGGACGCGTCGCCGAGGATGACCACGCCGATGTCGCGGACGTCGAGGTTGAGCGCGAGACCGAGCGTGCCGCCTTCGAACTCGAGCAGCTCGTTGGTCATCGCACTCGGCAGTCCCTCGACACGGGCGATGCCGTCACCGGTCTCGGCGACGACGCCGACCTCCTCGCGTGCGGCCTCCGGCGAGTACGAGGAGACGTAACTCGCGATCGCGCCCCGGATCTCCTCAGCGGAGATCGTCAGCTCTGCCATCTCATGTGTCCTCTGCTGTTCGTAGTGCCTGCTTCAAAGGGCTCATCCGGCGAACGCGCTGCGTAGCTGCGTGAGCCGGGCCGCGACGCTACCGTCGATGACCTCGTCACCGACGCGGACGACCAGGCCGCCGCGAACCGAAGGGTCGATGGCGTAGCGCACGTCGATCGGACGGTCGTAAATGCGCGAGAGTGCCCGCGCCAGATGCTCCTGCTGTTCGCTGCTCAGCTCGGTCGCCGATACCGCGCGGGCCAGCGAGCGCTCGCGCCGCTGCGCCGCTGCCTCGATGAGGTCGTCGATGGCCAGCAGCAGGCTGCGCTTGCGCTGGCTGGCGACGGCGTGCTGCAGCAAGGCCAGGGTGATCGGGTGGACCTTCTGCCCCAAGACACCGTCGAGCAGCTCGCGGCGCCGATCGGCAGGAACCGCCTGCTCATCGAGCAGTGCGGTCAGATCCGACTCGTTGTCGAGGATGCGCTCGAATCGGAACAGCTCGTCCTCGACGTCTTCGATGACGTCGTCCTGCTCGGCCGCCGCGAGCAGCACGTCGTCGCCGGCCCACTCGATCGCATCGAGCATGTCCCACGGGGCCGACCAGCGCAGCGACACCGCGTCCTTGACCAGCGCCACGGTGCTGGGACTGACCTTGTCATCGATTAGCCTCGCGGCGAGCCCGGCGCGGGCGTCCGGCGAGGACGCGGGATCGCCCAGCATTCGGCGAAGGCGCGGCTGCCCGGTGAGCAGCGTCGCGACCGAGTACAGCTCCGAGGCGAAGCCGATGCGGGTCTCGCGCGATCCGAACCTGCTGACGGCGGCGTGCACGCGCGGACGCAGGGTCCGCAACGCCGCACGACTCGCCGAGCGCATCACGATTGCGCACCCGCCCCAGCGCTGTCGGTCGCCTCCAGCCCGGCGATGAACGCGTCGACGGTCGCGCGCACTTGGGTGTCGTCGGCCAGGCGTTGGTCGACGATCTTCTCGGACAGCTCGACGGCCAACGTACCGATCTCGGCGCGCAGTTCACGCACGACCGCCCCGCGCTGGCGGGCCAGCTGCTCGTCGCCCCGGGCGACGATGCGGGCCGACTCCTCCTGCGCCTGCTGACGAAGTTCCTCGACGGTACGCTGCGCCTCGGCCCGCGCGTTCTCGCGGATCTGGGCCGCCTCGGTGCGGGCCTCGACGAGTGCCCGCTGGTAGGCGGATTCGGCCTCGGCAAGCTTCTCGCGGGCCTTTTCCGCGTCCTCGATCTGCTGCTTGATGATTTCCTGGCGCTCGCGCAACGGCTTCTGGATGTACGGATAGATGTACTTCGCGATGATCACCACGACGATCAGGAACGCGACGATCTCAGCGATGAAGGTCGCGTTCGGGATCAGGAAGTTTTTCGCCGCAATCGGGGCCTGCGCCGGCGGGTGGAACGCCATAGAGGTCAGCCCTTGACGCCGATGACGAATACGAACAGCACGGCGAACGCCAGGTTGATGAAGTACGCCGCTTCGACGAGACCCACCGTCAGGAAGAACAGCGTCTGCAGTTGCCCCTGAGCCTCGGGCTGCCTGGCCACGCCCTGGATCAGCGAGCTCCCGGCGAGGCCGTCGCCGATACCGGCGCCGATCGCGCCGCCGCCGAACGCCAGGCCGCCGCCGATCAGGCCACCCATGATCTGAAGATCTCCAGTCGTTGCCATCTCTCTCCTACTCCACGTTCTGCGGTGATATTGAGGTTGAAGGTATGTGCGGCCGGGCGCGGTCGATCAGTGCGCCCCTTCTTTACGTGGCGCCACCGAACCGAAGTACAACACGGTCAGCAGCCCGAAGATGAACGCCTGGATGATCCCGATGGCCGAGTCGAACAGCTTCCAGATCACCTCCGGAAACCAGAGCACGAAAACGGGCATCGCGGCGATCAGCGCAAGCATGATGGTGCCGGCGAAGATATTTCCGAACAGACGTAGCGCGAGCGTGAACGGCTTCACCAGCTCCTCGATGATGTTGAGCGGGATCAGTACATATGGCTTGCGGAACAGGTGCCCGTAGTAGCCACGCAGACCATTCTTGCGGATCCCGACGACGTGCATCGTGCCGATGACCAGGAGCGCAAGTGCGTAGGTGAGGTTGACGTCTGAGGCGGGCGGCGGCACGTGCTCCGGGTGATGACCGGTGGGGATGATGGCGATCAAGTTCGCGATCACGAGGAACAGGAAAAGCGTGAGCGCCAACGGCACCACGAATGGCGCCGTCCGGATGCCCAGCGACTGCTCGACCTGGCGTTCCACTTCTTGGGTCACGGCTTCGAAGGACAGCTGCAACTTGGTCGGCTTGGTGGCGCTCGCCTTGCGGCGCACCAGGAACCCGAGGGTGAGCAGAATGGCACCGGCGATAACCGTCGCGGCGATCGTGTCGCCATTGAACGTCAGCCCGAAAGCGTGCCATTCGATGTGCTCGCCCGGCGTGATCGTGATGGCTCGGGGTGTCATGAGCGAACACCGTGAGCGAATGACAGAGGGGTATGGCCTTTGACGGCCGGAGCGAAGCGGAGGGCGGTCATGAGCTCGGCCGCAGACTACGGAACACCGGAAGAGCGGCGCCGACGAGCATCAGCACGTGGAACACGGCCAGGCCGACGAAGATCGCCAGTCCGTCGGGTCGGAACAGCAGGGCAACTGCTATGGCAACCAGCGTGATGACCCCGAGGCGGCCGAACACCCCGCCGCGAAAACGCTTCTTCGAGGTCCCACTGGCTCCATAGGCGAGGACCGACTTCTGCAGCATCCAGTTGTTGACGGCGCCGAGTGCGAGACCCAGCGTGCCGAGCACACCCATCAGCGGGTGCCCGGCGATCGCGAGCGCCACGATGCTGACGGCACCGAGCGCGACGGACAGCATCGCCGATCTGCGCAAATTCGCGACGGCGGACACCGGTGTGAATACGGCCGGTTCCACGAGAGGTGTTCTCCACTCAGTTCAGGTAGGTACGGACAGTGCGGACGATGAACGTGACGGCTCCGACGACGCCCAGCAGGAGGCCCACGAACAGGAAGATCGGAAGTGTTCCGAGAAGGTGATCGACAAACCAGCCGAGGCCGACACCGACGACCAGAACCGCCGCAGTCGCCGCTCCCATCGAGAGAAATTGCGACCAACTGAGCTCCGCGTTGGCCACCGATTTCTCTTTCGCCTAGCGGACCGAGGACGCCCGTGGTTCGGGATCACGCACAGGCGACTCCTCGGGGTCGGGCAACCAGGTCTTATATGATCATTGGTTGGCTGCGAAGGCGAGAAATGACCGCTTCGGCCCGCAACCGCGCGCCGATGCGAAAAAAGTATCACAACGCGCGCCACCTTCTCAGGGCGGCCTTCTCAGGGCGCACCGCGCCCGGCGCCGGTTCGCGTTGCGTCGGCTCGCCACTGCGCCTGCTCAGGAAAGATCGCGGGCTTGCGACGCTGCCGCAGTCGGGGTACCACGAGCAGCAGCACGCCGAGCACCAAGCCGGCCGCCAGCATAAGCACGAGCACCCAGGCACCGTGGAAGATCGAGAATGCCGTGGCGCCGAACGCGAGCAGCGCCGTCCAGAAGTACATGAGCAGCACAGCGCGCCGGTGACTGTGGCCCAATTCGAGCAGCCGGTGGTGCAGGTGGCGCTTGTCCGGCGCGAACGGCGACTGTCCTCGCGCGATGCGGCGCACCACCGCGAGCATCAGGTCCACGAACGGGATCGCCAGCACCGCCAGCATCAAGAGCAGCGGCAGCGCGATCGGAAGGTACTTGCCGGCCCCGTCCAGGGTCTGCGGATCGGTCGCGGTCGTCGCCGTCGTCGCCGCGGCCGAGAGTATCAGCCCGATCAGCATCGACCCGGAGTCGCCCATGAAGATCCGGGCCGGGACGAAGTTGTGCGGCAGGAACCCGAGGCAAGCCCCGACCAACACGGCGGTGAGCAGGAGCGGCGGGGCTGCGACGTCGATATGCCCGTTCTGCGCGAGGGTGTAGGAGAACACAAAGAAGGAGCCCGCCGCGATCGCGGTCACGCCAGCCGCCAGCCCGTCCAGCCCGTCGACGAAGTTGATCGCATTGATGGTGAGCACGGTGAACAGGATGGTGACCGGGATGGCGATGTCGCGGCTCAGGATGAAGGTGCCGTTGTCCCCCCACGGCAGGTAAACGAACGCGAGTTGGACGCCGCCGCGGGTCACCATCAGCCCGGTCGCGAGCACCTGTCCGGCCAGCTTGGTGATCGAGTCCAGCTCGTAGCGGTCGTCCAGCGCGCCGATGAAGCAGATCAGCGCGGCGGACGCCACGATCCACGGAAGTTCCGGCCCGCTGCCGAAGGCGGCACGCAGCGTGGGTAGTTGCCCGGCGACGAAGATGGCCAACGACAGGCCGAGCAGTATCCCGAGCCCGCCCAGGCGCGGGATGGCCACCGCGTGCACGTCCCGATCGCGCGGGCGGGCGATGGCGCCCCACGCGACCGCGAAGGCGCGTGCGATCGGGGTGGCGACGAAGGTCGCGGCACCGGCGACAGCGGCCACGAGCAGGTACTCGAGGCTGGGGTGGGTGGCGGCCGAACTCATCCGGCAACGTCCGCGACCACGGCGCGTAGCTCGTCGACGGACACGGCGCCGGCGCGCAGGACGCGCGGCACCTCCCCGGTGACATCGACGATCGTCGACGCGACGCCTGTCCGGGCCGGACCGCCGTCCAAGTAGACAGCCACCTCGTCGCCCAGTTGGTCTCGCGCCGCTTCGGCGCTGAGTGCGGCCGGCTGGCCGGTGCGGTTCGCGCTCGAGACGCCCATCGGCCCGGTGACCTCAAGCAGTTCGATCGCGACGGGGTGCAGCGGCATCCGGACCGCCACCGTTCCGCGCGCATCGCCCAGATCCCACGACAGGGACGGAGCCTGTTCGACGACGAGGGTCAGCCCGCCCGGCCAGAATGCCTCGATGAGGTCCCAGGTGCGGGTGGACACGGTTCCGGCCAGTCCCTCGATCGTCGACCACGACCCGACGAGTACCGGCACCGGCATGTCCCGGCCGCGTCCCTTGGCGGCGAGCAGGTCCGCGATCGCGGTCGAGTCGAAGGCGTCGGCGCCCACGCCGTAGACCGTGTCGGTGGGCAGCACGACCAACTGGCCGGAGGATACGCAGTGCGCTGCCGACGACAGCGCGGCTGTACGCACGCTCGCGTCGTTGCAGTCGTAGAACAGCGCCACCGAACCCCCTAGTGGAGTCATCCTGCCTCAGTTGGCTAGGAGCGGAGCGCTGGCCCGGCGAGCCGTTGCGAAGCGCGCCCGTCCGGACAGGTCGGCATGGTCGGTGATCTTGTCCCACCGCGCGTCCGCACGCAGCAGTTCGAGGACGGCGTGGGCGTGCGTGTCGTCGTGCTCGACCGCGGACATGCCGCCGGGACGAAGCAGCTCACCGGCCCGTTCGATGACCGCTGGCATCAACGCCAGCCCGTCGGCACCGGCGAAGACGGCTTCGTCCGGGTCGGCGTGCACCTCGGGCTCGACCTGGGTGGCGGACGGGACGTAGGGCGGGTTGCTGACGACGACGTCCACCGCGCCCCGCAGGTCGCGCAGCAGAGCCGGGTCTTTGACGTCGGCGTCGACCACGGTGATGTCGGACGTCGCGGCGTTGCGTCGCAGCCACTCCAGCGCGGCGGGCGAGCGCTCGACGGCATGGACGCGGGCGGCCGGCACCTCGTTGGCGATCGCAAGCGCCAGCGCCCCGGACCCGGCGCAGAGATCGACAACGACGGGGCGGTCCAGGTCCCGCAGAATCGGTAACACCGCGTCGACGAGCAACTCGGTCTCCGGACGCGGCACGAAGACGCCGGGGCCCACCGCGAGAAGGAGATGCCGGAACGGTGCCAACCCGACGATGTGCTGCAGCGGTTCCCGGTTCGCCCGGCGCCGGACCAACTCGGCGTACTCGGCGCGCGATTTGGCGTCCGGGTCGTGGTTCAGCACGAGTCGGGCACGTTCGACGCTCAGCACGTGCGCCAACAGCAACTCGGCGTCCACGCGAGGTGACGCGACACCGGCCCCGGCAAGCTGCGCCGTCGCGTCGCGCAGCAGCTCGAGCGCCGAGGTCACTCGCCCCCGGCCAGCAGCGCCTCGTTGTCCGCGCGGGTGAGCGCGTCGATCACGTCGTCCAGCGATCCGTCGAGCACCTGGTCGAGGTTGTAGGCCTTGAACCCGACCCGATGGTCGCTGATCCGGTTCTCCGCGAAGTTGTAGGTACGCACCCGCTCAGAGCGATCGACAGTGCGCACCTGCGAACGACGGGCGTCCGAGGCGGCCGCGTCGGCCTGTTCCTGCGCCGCGGCGAGCAGTCGGGCCCGCAGCACCCGGAGCCCGGCCTCGCGGTTCTGCAGTTGGCTCTTCTCGTTCTGCATCGACACCACGGTGCCGGTCGGGAGGTGCGTGATCCGCACGGCCGAATCGGTGGTGTTGACGCTTTGCCCGCCTGGCCCGGAGGAGCGGAAC
>JALZAI010000121.1 GCA_030948475.1 Actinomycetota bacterium | reverse complement strand
GTCTCGCCCTGTGCGAGACCTTCCTCATTGTCTGCTGCGAGCGGTCGTGCAGGGCAACGCCAGGCTGCAGCGAAGAATGCCACATCGAGCCACTGACGGGCGGCCGCTCGAGGTAGACATGGCTCGGTAGCCTTGCGAGACGAGCAACGAGCCCGTGGGTCTGCTGCACGGATAGGTGACATCTGATCTGTGGAGTCGAGGGGCTCCGCTGGAAGGATGTCGACCGTGCCGAAACCATTCCCCAAGGAGTTCCGCGAAGACGTCGTCCGGGTCGCTCGGGACAGCGATTCCTCTGTCGCGCAGGTCGCGAAGGACTTCGGGATCTCCGAGTCCTGCCTGCACCGCTGGTTGGCCCTCGATGACATCGAGAACGGCATGCGTCCGGGCGTGAGTTCGGGCGAGTTGGCCGAGGTGCGTGAGCTGCGCAAGCGCAACCGGCTGCTCGAGCAGGAGAACGAGGTGCTGCGCCGGGCGGCGGCCTATCTGTCGCAGGCGAACCTGCCGGGAAAATGATGTACCCGCTCGTCCGCGAGCTGGCCGTCGACGGCATCCCCGTGACGGTGACGTGTCGGGTGCTCAAGATCGCCAGGCAGCCCTACTACCGGTGGCTGGTCAACCCGGTGACTGAGGCCGAGTGGACCGCGGCGCACCGGGCGAACGCGCTTTTCGACGCGCACCGCGACGACCCGGAGTTCGGCTACCGGTTTCTGGTCGACGAGGCCCGCCAAGACGGCCAGGTGATGGCCGACCGGACCGGGTGGCGGATCTGCTCGGCCAACGGCTGGTGGTCGGCGTTCGGTAAGAAACGCGGCCGCAACGGCAAGAAGCGCAAGCCCGGCACGCCGGCCTTCGACGACCTGGTCAAGCGCAACTTCACCGCCGAGGCGCCGAACACGCTGTGGCTGGTCGACATCACCGAGCACGTCACCGGCGAGGGCAAGCTCTACCTCTGCGCGATCAAGGACTGCTTCAGCAACCGGATCGTCGGCTACTCCATCGACTCGACGATGAAGGCCCGGCTCGCAGTCACGGCGCTGGACAACGCCGTCGCCAGACGCCGCGTCGATGGCGCCGAGGTGGCCGGCTGCATCGTTCACGCCGACCGAGGCAACCAATTTCGCTCCCGGAAGTTCCACCGCGCCCTGACCCGCCACGCCATGGTCGGCTCGATGGGCCAGGTCGCCTGCGCCGCCGACAACGCCGCCATGGAGTCCTTCTTCTCGCTGCTGCAGAAGAACGTCCTGAACCGACACCCCTGGCGCAACCGCGAGCAACTACGGATAGCGATCGTGACCTGGACCGAACGGACCTACCACCGGCGCCGCCGGCAGGCCTCGCTCGGCCGATTGACCCCCATCGAGTACGAGACGATCATGACCCCAACCGCCACCCAGGCGGCCTAACCGAACCTGTCACCAGTTCGTGCAGCAGACCCCGTCTCCGTAAGGGGCACCCTGGTGAGAATCGTCATCGGGCGGGTCTTGCGGGACGCCCGAACGCGCGTACCCGCGCTGACTTGGACTGTTCCCGCAAGGGGTTGGCCTATCGGACGGCGGCGCGCGGAGGATGTGTGCGGACCTGGTGAACAGGTAGTGGAGCTTCGAGTCGTCGTTGGGGGGGATCCATGTCTTGAAGATCTCGATGGATCCGATCGTCTGCAAGCACTTGTGAAACCGCATATCCGGCGTGCAAGTCGCCCGTAAGGTCCACGCCGTGGCCACACTCGTGCCGTACCAGCCGTTGCCGATCGACCAGGCCGACGTCCGGTACGAGCACGGCCCCGACTCGGTGCGCCAGCCGGGAGTTCCCGTCGGGCAGACCGTCGAGCTGACGCTGAGCAACAGCGCGGTCTACCCGGGTACCGCGCGCCGGGTCTGGGTGCACGTACCCGCAGGGTATGACGCGGCATCGCCGGCGGCGCTCGTCGTTTTCCAGGACGGCTGGTGGTACCTGGACCCCGAAGGCGAGGTGCGCGGTGGGATCGTCATCGACAACTTGGTGAGCGCCGGCGACCTGCCCGTGACGATCGGCGTCTTCGTGGACCCAGGCGTGTTCGAGGGCGTCGACGATCCGGACGAGCGGAAGAACCGCAACGCCGAGTACGACGCGTTCGACGACCGCTACGTCACGTTCCTCCTCGACGAGGTCCTGCCACCGGTGCGGCGGCGGTGGTCGATCAGCGATGATCCTGACGACTGGGCGATCTGCGGTGGCAGCAGCGGCGGCAACTGCGCTTTCACGGCCGCCTGGCTGCGCCCCGACCGGTTCCGCAAGGTTGTTGGCTGTCTCTCGAGCTTCGCGCAGATGCCGGGCGGCAACCCCTATCCCGCACTGATTCCGGCCACGCCGCGCAAACCGCTTTTTTTTTTATTATAGGGCGTGCACCGAGATCTACACTGGGACGAGCCGGAGTGGAAC
>JALZAI010000095.1 GCA_030948475.1 Actinomycetota bacterium | reverse complement strand
ACGCCATGCTGATCCGCGACACGGGAGAGGAAGCCAAGAAGCGTCACGGGTGGGCTGCGTACGTCGCCGGCGGCCTGCGCGCCCTGCGGGACGCGCCCCGCGCGCACTACGAGCTACGCATCGACGAGCGCCCGCCCCGCAAGGTGCGCGCTCTCGGCGTCCTGGTCGGCAATGTCGGCGAGTTGCAGGGCGGAGTAGCGGTCCTGCCCAACGCCGATCCGTCGGACGGTCAGCTCGACGTCGTCGTGCTCGCGCCACGCGGCTGGGCCCATGTCGTGCTGCTCGCGTGGCGGATACTGCGCCGCCGTCCGGATAGCGGCGCGGAGGCCGTGGTCCTGCGCGGCGAGCGGGTCGAAATCCACGCCAATCGAGCAGTCCCGATGGAATTCGACGGCGACTATGCGGGCGAGACCGATCGGCTGATCGTGACGGTGCTTGCGGGCGCGGTGACAATATGCGGCGCGTCCTAGCACGGGCGTCCTCCGCCGTGCCCGGGATGGAGCGTCCCGGCAGCCTAGTCCGCGTCGACGGAGGTGAAGGCCAGCATGTCCGATCAGCACCACGTGGGCGACGAGCAGCGCAATGAGGAGCAGGTGAGCGAGGAGCACGACGCGCAGCGCCGCTTCGGTACCCGCGCGCTGCTGGCGGTCGCAGCCGTAGGGCTCGTCGCAGCGCCGTTCTCGATCCTCGTCGTCCTGGTCACCGCCAAGTCGGATCCACTGCTTCGCCTTGACCACAACACCGCCAACTCGCTCAATTCCTTCGCCCTCGCGCATCGAGGTTTCACGTCTGGGATGACGGCGATCAGCGCAGTCGGGTCGCCGACCGGGTGGTGGATAGCCCTGACGCCGGTTTGCCTGTGGCTGTTGTATCGCCGGTTACCTCGGCTGGCTGCATTCCTGGCGGTGACGGCGTTGGGTAGCTCGCTGCTGAACAGCCTCGTCAAAGCCACGGTCGACCGCGCCCGTCCGCACCTTCCCGACCCTGTTTCCGCTGCGCACGGTACGTCGTTCCCGAGCGGGCACGCGCAGTCGGCCACGGTGGGTTGCGGAATTCTGATCCTGATCTTTCTGCCGGTCGTGCCCCGTGGTCGGCGACGATGGCTCTACCTGGGCGCCGCGCTCGTCGTCGTCGCGATCGGATTCTCCCGCGTCGCGTTGGGCGTCCACTACGTGTCAGACGTTCTGGGCGGCATCATCATCGGCATCGCATGGGTATTGGCGATGTCGGCGGTTTTCTCCGCCTGGCGGCGGGAGGAGCACAAGCCACCCGTCGATCCCGGCGAGGGACTCGAACCTGAGCAGCGGAGCAGGCTGCGCACGGCGATGCGATCCGGACGAAAACCTGAGCGGGACAGGAATGTCACCACCCGCCGCTCCGGGTAGCACGCCGGCCGCAAGCCAGAGCGCTGCCGAGGTCGAGGTCATCGCCAATGGCCGTGCCTATGACGCACACCAGATGCGTGTAGGCGGGATCAACTGGCCCGGATCGCCAGGCGCTCCTGCGCGACGGCCTGGACGGAACGACGCGGCCGGTCGTACGGGAGCGTTCGGCCTCGTCGGTGACGGTGAGGGTGGTCTGGTAGGTGATGGTGACGCTCACGTCGTAGTCCTGGCCGCGGCGCTGCAGCCCGTGGTTCTCGCAGAGGTCGTCGAACTCGCTGCACATGTCCCGGTCGGTGGCCTGCTGGTGCAGGTCGGTGGTGAGCCGGTCCTTCCAGGCCTCGTGCTCGGCGGCCACCCGCTCGGCCTCGCGCAGCATGGTGCTGATGGTGGTGTTGCGCTCGCTCACCAGTTCGGTGAGTCGGCTGACCTCGTGCGAGTTGCCAGTGGCGGCCTGCAGTGCGGCGATGGTCAGGGTGGCGTCGGCAAGCACCGCAAGAACTGTGTCCCACGCGCCAGCGTCAGTGTTATCGAGCAGGTGGCGGCTGGTGTTGGCTCGGTGGAGCTGGCCGTCGTCGCCGACGGCGACGGCGACGGTGTAACCGTTGGTATAGCGGCGCGTGATCGTCACTGCTGTTGTCCTCCTGGACAGTAGGAAGCCCGCCCACCGGGACGGTGGGCAGGCTGTTCGTGCGGGTGGTTCGGGTCGCGGTCTCGTGTGGAGACGGACGAAGCCCCCGACCGGTTGGTCGGGGGCTGGGTGTACCGGCTGAGCCGTGGGCCTTGAGCGGGCCGTCGGCCTGGTGCGGGCTAGTCGGGGACCGTGTGGTCACCTCCTTGCGCGGGAACGGCTGCGCGGAGCTCGGGGAGCTTGCTGGGTCGATCCCGCTTAGCAGGGCGGCGAGTAGGAGGTCGGCGGCGCTGGAGCCGGCGTCGGAGGTCGGCGGCGATGTTGGCCAGGGCGCCGTTGCCGTCGCGGTAGGCACGCCAGGCGGCGAGGAACAGCGGCGCCGCGCGGTACGGGCTGGGCAGCCGGCGGGCCAGGTTGACCCACAGCTCGTGTCGGTGAACACGGCGCCAAGCACCGAGGTGGCGTCGCCGCGCTGGATCGCTGCCAGCGTTGCGGCCAGCAGGCGCGACCCGGTGAGGTGGGTGACGTCGGTGAGGTCGAGGCGTGCGGTGACGACGACCCTGTTGTCGGCGAGTCCGATGATCACCAGACTCTCCTGGGGGTGGAAGCCGAGCAGGTAGGGAACGGCGGCGAGCAGGTCGGCCGGACCTCGGACCTGCAGGCTCGGACTGTCGGTGGTGTGCATGATGTG
>JALZAI010000066.1 GCA_030948475.1 Actinomycetota bacterium | reverse complement strand
GATCTACGCCGTGGACGACCCCAACCCGGAGGCTGCGGGCGGTGCGCAGCGGCTGCGCGAGGCCGGCCTCACGGTGGTCGCGGGCCTGGACGAGATCGTCGCCTCGGCGGCCGCGCTGCGGCCCTGGCTGCACGCCGTGCGTACCGGTCGTCCCTTCGTGACCTGGAAGTACGCCGCGACGCTGGACGGCCGCAGTGCCGCCGCCGACCTGTCCTCTCGCTGGATCTCCTCGGCGGCCGCTCGTGTCGACGTGCACGAACTGCGCGACATCGTCGACGCGATCCTGGTCGGTAGCGGCACTGTATTGGCCGACGACCCCCAGCTCACCGTCCGCGACGGAGAAGCGCTTGCCGAGCGCCAACCGCTGCGGGTCGTCATGGACCGCCGGCACCGCGTTTCGCAGGACGCCCGCCTGTTCGACAGCGCCGCCGAGACCCTGTCCCTGGACGTCGCTGCGCCCCGCTTCGCGCTCAAGGCGCTGTTCGACCGCGGCATCCGGCACGTGCTGCTCGAGGGCGGCGCGACGCTGGCCGGATCGTTCCTCGAAGCGCGCTGCATCGATGAAGTGGTCGCCTACCTGGGTCCGAAGCTGCTCGGTGCCGGACCGCACGCCCTGGGTGAGGCGGGCATCGAGTCCATGGACGAAGCCGTCACACTGGGAATCGACGAGGTCGTCCGGCTCGGTGACGACGTGAAGATCGTCGGCCGCCCGATCTGGCCGGAAGGGGAATGAAGGTGTTCACCGGGATCATCGAGGAGATCGGCGAGGTCGTCGCGCTCGACGCGCGCGCTGACTCGGCCGTGCTCACGCTCGGGGCGTCCACGATCGGGACGGACCTGGCGCACGGCGCGTCCATCGCGGTGAACGGTGTCTGCCTCACGGTGGTCGGCTGGCGCGGCGAGGGCACCGTCCAGATCGACTTCGACGTCATGGGCGAGACGCTCAAGCGCTCGGTGATCGGCGAGCTGCACCCCGGCGTGCCGGTCAACCTGGAGCGGGCCGCCCGCGTCGACGGACGCCTGGACGGGCACATCGTGCAGGGCCACGTCGACGGAACCGGGGTGGTGGTGTCGCGCACGCCGGGCGAGGCCTGGGACACAGTGCGCTTCGGCCTGCCGCTCGAGCTGGCCCGCTATGTGGCGGAGAAGGGCTCGATCGCCGTGGACGGGGTGTCGCTGACCGTGTCGGCGGTGGGACCGGACTGGTTCGAGGTCGGGCTGATCCCGGAGACACTGCGTGCGACCACACTCGGCGCAAAGCTTCCCGGTGGCGCTGTGAATCTGGAGGTCGACGTCCTCGCCAAGTACGTCGAGCGCCTGCTGGTGAGCCAGTGAGGCTGGACAGCATCGAGCGGGCGATCGCCGACATCAAGTCGGGGCGCGCGATCGTCGTGATCGACGACGAGGATCGCGAGAACGAGGGCGACCTGATCTTCGCCGCCGAGCTGGCCACGCCGGAGCTGGTCGCGTTCATGGTCCGCTACACGTCCGGCTACATCTGCGTGCCGCTGACCGAGGACGAGGCGGACCGTCTGGACCTGCCGCCGATGTTCCGGGTCAACCAGGACCGACGGGGCACCGCTTACTCGGTCACCGTGGACGCGCGGGAGGGCGTGAGCACCGGCATCTCCGCGTCCGACCGCGCTCGCACGATCAAGCTGCTCGCCGATCCGGACGCCACGGCCGCGGACTTCTCCCGCCCGGGCCACGTCGTCCCGCTGCGCGCCAGGGCGGGCGGGGTGTTGCGCCGTCCCGGGCACACCGAGGCGGCGGTCGATCTCGCGGTGCTCGCGGGCTTGCGCCCGGCCGGAGCGCTGTGCGAGGTCGTCAGCGAGAAGGACCCGGCCGGTATGGCACGCGCGGACGAGCTGCGCGTGTTCGCCGACGAGCACGAGCTCGCGCTGATCTCGATCGCGGACCTGATCGCCTACCGCCGTCGCTTCGAGAAGCTTGTCGAGCGGGTTGCGTCCGCCCGGGTGCCGTTGCGCTATGGCGAGTACACCGCCGTGGGCTACTCGTCCAGCTACGACCGGCGCGAACACGTCGCGTTCGTCTTCGGCGAAGTCGGCGACGGCGAGGACGTGCTGGTGCGGGTGCACTCCGAGTGCCTGACCGGGGACGTGTTCGGCTCGCTGCGCTGCGACTGCGGGCCGCAACTGGACGCCGCGCTGGCCGCGGTCGCACGCGAGGGGCGCGGCATCGTGCTCTACATCCGCGGGCACGAGGGACGCGGCATCGGCCTGCTGCACAAGCTGCAGGCCTACCAACTACAGGACTCGGGCGCGGACACCCTGGACGCCAACCTCGAGCTGGGCCTGCCCGCGGACGCGCGGGACTACGGCACCGGCGCGCAGATTCTAGTCGACCTCGGCGTGCACTCGATGCGGCTGCTCTCCAACAACCCGGCCAAGCGGGCCGGCCTGGAGGGCTACGGCCTCAGCGTCACCGGACGGGTGCCGCTGCCCGTCCACGCCAATCCGGAGAACCTGCGCTATCTGGAGACCAAGCGCGACCGGATGGGGCACGACCTCGACATCGGCGGCGGGTCATGAGCGGCTGGCCCGTCGCCGAGTGGGGACTTATCGCGCGAGTGGTGACTTATAACGCGCCACTCGGCACTGAAGTCGCCACTCGCGCAAGTGGGCACGGAACCGGGCGGGCGTAATGAGCGGGCGGGGCGCGCCGGAGAGCGGGCCGGTCGCAGGCGCTGCGAAGCTCCGCGTCGCGGTCGTCGCCAGCCAGTGGCACACCGAGGTGATGGACGGCCTGCTCGCCGGCGCCCGCCGCGCCCTGCGCGACTCGGCGGTCGCCCAGGTCACAGAGGTGCGGGTGCCCGGAACGTTCGAGCTGACTGTCGCGGCGACCCGGCTGGCGGCGTACCGGCACGACGCCGTGGTCGCGCTCGGCGTCGTGATCCGCGGCGCGACACCGCACTTCGAGTACGTCTGCCAGGCCGCGACGGTCGGGCTCACCCAGATCGCCGCGCGAACCGGCATCCCGATCGGGTTCGGGGTGCTGACCTGTGACGACGAGCAGCAGGCCCTTGACCGGGCCGGGCTGGCCGGGTCGCGCGAGGACAAGGGCTACCAGGCCACCGTCGCCGCCCTGGCAACCGCCGTCAGCCTCATGAAGTTCCCGACACCGTGATCCGGCGCGCGGTCAGCTCGCGCACCTCGGCGTAGCGCTCGCGTACGGACGGGATCGGGTCGGCCTCGTAGCGCGCGGCCCGTCCGTGCTCCCACGCGGGCGGTGCGTCGGTGCCGGCGAGCGTCCAGGCGGCCTGGCGTGCCG
>JALZAI010000036.1 GCA_030948475.1 Actinomycetota bacterium | reverse complement strand
ACCCTCGGCCGGGCCCAGCTGAAGAAGCTCAAGGTCTACGCCGGCCCCGACCACCCGCATGCGGCGCAGAAGCCGCAGCCGTTCGAGCTTAAGCAGGTAAGCCAGTGAGCAACCCCAACGCACCCGTCGTCGGCCGCCGCAAGGAGGCCATCGCCCGCGTCCGCCTCGTCCCGGGGTCCGGTGAGTTCAAGGTCAACGGGCGCACGCTCGAGGCCTACTTCCCGAACAAGGTGCACCAGCAGCTCATCCGCGAGCCGTTCGTGGCGCTCGAGAAGGACGGTCAATACGACGTCATCGCCTCGATCGCCGGCGGCGGCATCACCGGCCAGGCCGGCGCGCTGCGTTTGGCCATCTCGCGCGCTCTGATCGGCATCGAACCCGACGACCGCCCGGCGTTGAAGAAGGCCGGCTTCCTCACCCGCGATCCGCGCGTGAAGGAGCGCAAGAAGTACGGCCTGAAGAAGGCCCGTAAGGCTCCGCAGTACTCCAAGCGCTAGCCAGTGGGGCGCTACTTCGGAACGGACGGGATTCGGGGGCTGGCGAACGCCGACCTGACTCCGGAACTCGCGCTGGCCGTCGCGTATGCAGCGGCTCGGGTCCTCGTCGCCCACGACGCGTCACACCATCCAGTGGCCGTGGTGGGACGTGATCCCCGAGCGAGCGGGGAGATGCTCGAGGCGGCCGTAGTCGCAGGCCTCGCCTCTGCAGGTGCCGACGTGGTATGCGTGGGAGTGCTGCCCACGCCAGCCGTGGCGTTCCTGACCGCCGCGTACGGCGCCGACCTCGGCGTCGTGCTGTCCGCGTCGCACAACCCGATGCCCGACAACGGAATCAAGCTGTTCGCGCGCGGCGGGCACAAGCTGCCCGACGACATCGAGGACGAGATCGAACAGTCCGTCGATTCGGGGCCCGCCGTCCGCCCGACCGGCGCGCTCGTCGGCCGGGTGCGCTCGGCGCCGGACGCGACGGAGCGCTACCTCGAGCACCTGCTCGGGGCGGTACCCCATCGGCTGGACGGCCTGCACGTCGTGGTCGACTGCGCGCACGGGGCGGCGTCCGGCGTGGCTCCCGAGCTGTACCGGCGCGCCGGGGCACAGGTCACCGAGATCGCCTGCGAGCCGGACGGGCTGAATATCAACGACGGCGTCGGCTCGGCGCATCTGGGCGTCGCCAGCGCCGCCGTCCGTGCCGCCGGTGCCGACCTCGGCGTCGCCCACGACGGTGACGCCGACCGCTGCCTGGCCGTCGACGCGGCCGGAGAGTTCGTGGACGGCGACCAGCTGCTCGCGATGTGCGCGCTATCGCTGCGCGCGGGCGGCACGCTGCGCGAGGACACGGTCGTCGCGACCGTGATGAGCAATCTCGGTTTCCACCACGCGATGCGGTCCGCGGGCATCGAGGTGCTGACCACTGCGGTCGGCGATCGTTACGTGCTCGAGACGCTGCGGGCGAAGGACCTGAGCATCGGCGGTGAGCAGAGCGGACACATCGTGTTCACCGACTCCGCTACGACCGGAGACGGCCTGTTGACCGCGCTGAACGTCATGGCGCGCATGGCTGTGACCGGGCAACCGCTGGCCGAGCTGGCCGGGGTGGTACACCGGTTGCCGCAGACCCTGGTCAACGTCGCGGTCGCCGACCGGGTCGCAGTCGCCGCCTCGATCGAGGTCGCCGCCGCTGTCGACTGCGCCGCTGAGGAACTCGGCGACGACGGACGGGTTCTGCTGCGCCCGTCCGGAACCGAGCAGCTCGTTCGCGTCATGGTCGAGGCGGAGAGCCAGGAGCAGGCCGACGCGATCGCCGAGCGAGTGGCCAAGGTGGTCGCGTCCGCCTAAGCGCGCCGGAAGTGGACGACTCCGTCCTCGGTGGTTCGGGCCAGCCAGCCGCGCTCGACGAGCACCTGCAGGTGCGCCATCGTCTCGTGCACCGCGAGGATCGTGTTGAACTCGTCCAGCTCGTCGAGCCGCCTGTGCCGCCGCGTCCAGCCGAGGCGGGCGGCAACCTGGTATCCGGTGCTCGCACCCGCGGACACCGCCTCTGCGGTCGCGGTGAGCCGCTGGTCGTGGTGCGCCAGCAATTCCTCCACGCGGTTGTGGGTCGAGGCCGCGACCGGTCCGTGCGCGGGCAGCAGGCGCGCGTCCGGCATCGCAAGCACGATCTGCAACGAGGCGAGGTAGTCGCGCAGTGGTGACTTGGGGCGGACCAGCTCGACGCCGATCGACGGCGTGATGTGGGGCAGGACGTGATCTCCGGCGAACAGCGCACCCGCGCCCGGATCGTGGAAGACCACGTGGCCGCGGGTGTGCCCGGGCGTGGCGATCACCCGCAACGTCCGTGTCTCGAGCGCGACGTCGATGCCGTCGGCGAGCCAGCGGTCGGGGTACTCCCAGTCGGTCAGGTCACGGTCGACGTCCCAGCCGGCGACCTGCTCGGCGAGCGCGAGCGCTCCCGCAGCACGAAGTGCCGCGGCGTCGGTGTGGTCGGGCATCGCGTGTATCGCGTCGATGCAGGCCTGCTCGCCCGCACCGAGGCCGACCCGGCTGCCGGTGATCCGCCGCACAGCGACTGCCTGCGTGTAGTGGTCTCGGTGCATATGCGTTACGAGGAACTCGCGCACGTCCGAGAGCCGCTTGTCGATCTGGGCGAGCGCGCGTTCCAGCCGCGCCGTGGTGTCGGCCATCGCCCAGCCGCCGTCGATGAGCACCAGCCCGTCACCGTCCGCGACCGTATATACGTTGACTGCCTTGAGCCCGTCGTTGGGCAGCGGGAGTGGGATGCGGTGCACGCCAGGGCCGACCTCGAACGCACCTGATCGCTCCCACGAGTGCCGGTCGTCGGTCTCGATCCTCTCGCGCGTCACCCCGCCACGTTATGGGACGACGCGAGGCGGCTGACACACTGGAGGTCGTGCTGCGGACCGAAGCTCTGGTCGACCTCGCGGCGATCCGTCACAACGTGGCAATACTCAAGTCGGGCACGTCGGCCGAGCTGATGGCGATCGTCAAGGCCGACGGGTATGGGCACGGGCTACTGGCCTCGGCACGGGCAGCCGTCGACGGCGGTGCGAGCTGGCTGGGTACCGCAATCGTGGACGAGACGCTTGCGCTGCGCGCCGCGGGGATCACCACACGCCTGCTGGCCTGGCTGTGGACGCCGGACGAGGCGACGACGATCCGCGCGGCCGTCGAGGCGGACATCGACCTGTCCGTGAGCAGCAGCTGGCAGTTGGACGCCGTGAGCAATGCGGCACAGCAGGCCGGCCGGCCCGCCCGGATCCACCTGAAGATCGACACTGGCCTGTCCCGCAATGGCAGCTACCGAAGCGACTGGCCGGAACTGGTCGCTGCCGCGGCCAAGTCCGAACATGTCGACGCCGTCGGCGTGTGGAGCCACTTCGCCTACGCCGACGAGCCCGGGCATCCGACGATCGCCACGCAGCTCAGCGCCTTCCGCGATGCCCTGGACGTTGCCGCAGCCGCGGGCGTCCATCCCGAGGTGCGTCATCTCGCGAACTCGGCCGCGACCCTGACCCTTCCCGACGCGCACTTCGACCTCGTCCGTCCCGGCATCGCGGTGTACGGGCTGTCGCCGGTGGCCGAGGGCTTCGGACTGGTGCCGGCCATGACGCTGCGCGCCGCGATAGCGTCGGTGAAACGAGTCGCGGCTGGTGCAGGCGTGTCGTACGGGCACGAGTACACCACCTCGCGCGATACGACGCTTGCGCTCGTCCCGATCGGTTACGCCGACGGCGTCCCGCGGAACGCGACCAACGTCGGCCCGGTCGCGATCAACGGCGAACGCTTCACGATCAGCGGACGGGTGTGCATGGACCAGATCGTCGTCGACGTCGGTGATCTGCCAGTGACCGTGGGCGATGCAGCAGTGCTGTGGGGTCCGGGAGGCGACGGCGAGCCGACCGCACAGCACTGGGCCGATGCGCTCGGCACCATCCACTACGAACTGGTGACGCGGGTCGGCCGCCGGGTCAAGCGGACCTACGCCGGATGAGCAAGCGCACCGGAATCATCGGCAGTGCGGTCGGCCTGGCTGCCGCGGCGGCCGGTGCCGTCCTCGTCGCGGACCGCAAGGTCACCGCGTCGCGGCGCGCGGGCATCGCCGAGCAGGACGGATATGCGGTACCGACGCCCGCGCGTTGCGGGTTCCTGCGCGCAGACGACGGCGTCGGTCTCTACTACGAGGAAGACGGTCCGATCGAGGCGCCGGTGACCGTGGTCTTCGTGCACGGCTTCTGCCAGAACCACGCCGGTTTCCTGTTCCAGCGCCGAACGCTCATCGACACGTTCGGCGACCGCGTGCGGGTGCTCAGCTTCGACCAGCGCAGCCACGGCAAGTCACAGCGCAGCGACCGGGAGCATGCAACGATCGACCAGCTCGGTGCCGACTTGCACCATGTGCTCAGCGAGCGGGTGCCGGACGGTCCGATCGTGCTGGTGGGGCATTCGATGGGCGGCATGACGGTCCTGGCGCTCGCCGACGCGCACCCTGCACTGTTCGGTCCGAGTGGGCCGATTCGCGGGGTGCTGCTGATCTCGACGACGACGGGGAAACTGGCCACGATCACACTGGGATTTCCCGCGGCACTGGCGAAGGTCGGCGGCCCGCTGCTGCCGCTGCTGCTGCGCGGCGCCCGTCGCGAGGCGGCCCTCGTCGAACGGGGACGGGCGCGGGTGACCGACGTGGCCTGGGTGTTCGTCAAGCGGCTCGCGTTCGGTGGCACCGTCGAGCCCGGGCTCGTCGAGTACCTCTCCCGGATGATCGCCGAGACGCCGGTGGACGTGATCGCGGACTTCTACCCCACGCTGATCGACCACGACAAGCTCGAGGCGGTCGGCGTGCTGAGCAAGACGCGGGTTGGCCTGATCTGCGGCGAGCGCGACGTGCTCACCCCGCCGGAGCATGCGATGCAGATTGCCGAGCAGCTGCCCGACGCCGAGCTGCTCATCGTGCCGGGCGCGGGCCACCAGGTGCTGATGGAACGGCCGGACCTTGTCGAGCCTGTGTTGCTCACCATGGTGCGCGACGTCCAACAGTGCTGAGCGCCGAGTCCGTCGTCGCGCTTGCGACGGACGTCGACACACGAGCCTTCGGCAGGCGGCTGGCCTCGGTACTGCGCGCGGGCGACCTGATCGTGCTGATCGGGCCGCTTGGTGCGGGCAAGACGGTGCTGGTCCAGGGGATCGGTGCCGGGCTGGGCGTGCGCGGCGCCGTGGTCTCACCGACGTTCGTGATCGCGCGCCTGCACGCCGGACCGTTGCCCCTCGTGCACGTGGACGCCTACCGGCTGGGCTCACTGGACGAGGTCGACGACCTTGACTTGGACGTGTCCACCGCCGGCGCCGTCACCGCGGTCGAGTGGGGCGCCGGACTGGTGGAACAGCTCGCCGATGCGCGCCTTGAGGTCGTGCTCTCGCGGGCGGACGACTCGGAGCTGCGGACCGCCCGGCTCGTCCCGCACGGCGGCGACTGGGCCGCGCGGATCGGGTCGCTGCTGTGAGCGATCACACTTCGGGCTGCGTGCATGTCCGCAACATCGGCGATGGGCGCTGCTCGGGTTCGCGTTTCCGCGCGAGCAGGCGGATGGTCGTCCCGAAGAAGGTGGCCGTCGCACATCTCGGTAGCTAGCTCTTGCCGACGAACGCCAGCGCCTCGCGGGCCAGTGTTTCCCAGTCCTGGCCGGATTCCGGATCGAGTCTGAGCCACTCCTTCATCGGGGTGCCCTTGTTCGCATCGAAGGGTGCGCCGTCGCCGCTGTCGACTAGGGCGCTCACGCGCTGCCGAGGTAGCTTCACCACCAGCCGGCCGCGCACCAGCATGGCGAAAATGCTGCCGTTGATCCGCAGCGCGGACCGGCCGAAGCCGCGACCACCGCTCGGTGGCGTGACACCCACGACGCCGACGAGCCCGTCGACGAGCGCCTCGAATCGTTCGTCCGGAGTTGGCCCGCCGCTAGCGTCCGCCGAGGGTGCGATCACGCTGGTCGAGCCCCATCTCGCCGTACGGGTAGTCGCTCGCGTGCAGGTCGCTCGCGGCATCGAGGGACGCGGTCTCCTCCGCGCTCAGATGCAGCTCGGCCGCGAGCAGATTCGTCTCCAGCTGATCGAGGGTGCGCGCCCCGAGGATGGTCGACGTCACTGCGGGCCGATCGGTCACCCACGCCAGCGCCACTTCGGCCATCGACACTGCGCGCTGCTCGGCGACTCGCTGCACCGCGTCGATCACGTCCCAGGTTCGCTCGGTGCCGCGCCGCTCCCATGCCTCCATGCCACGGGACGGATCTTCACCGAGCCGCGTCGAGCCGGACGGGCGCTCGTCGCGCCGGTACTTGCCCGACAGCCATCCGCCGCCGAGCGGACTCCAGGGCAACAACCCCAGCCCGGCGTCCATCGCGGCCGGCACGATCTCCCACTCGACCTCGCGGACCAACAGGCTGTACTGCGGTTGCAGCGTCACGGGTGCCGCGATGTTCAGCGATCGCGCCAGGTGCACCGCCTTCGTCAGTTGCCAGCCGGTGAAGTTCGAGAACCCGTAGTAGCGGATCTTGCCCGCCTGGACGAAGCCGGACAGCGTGCGCAGTGTCTCGTCCAGCGGTGTCCACGGGTCGAAGGCATGACACTGGTACAGGTCGATCGAGTCGAGCCCGAGCCGGCGCAGCGACGCGTCGAGCGCGCGGGTGAGGTGTCGTGCCGACAGCCCGCTGCCGTTGGGGACATCGCCCAGCGGAAAGCGCCCCTTGGTGGCCAGCACGATCGGCTCCGTCACCGAAGCGGGTCGCGACGCGAACCAGCGGCCGACGATCTCCTCCGACTTCCCGTCGGAGTACACGTCGGCCGTGTCGACGAGCGTCCCACCGGCCTCGACGAAGCGGTCCAGCTGGGCGTGCGAGACCTGCTCGTCGCTCTCCGTTCCGAAGGTCATGGTGCCGAGGCAGAAGCTCGACACTGCGCAGCCGCTACGTCCCAGAGTGCGATAGTCCATCTGTCTGAACCTACCGGGCGTGCTCAGGCCAGCTGGTAGATCTGGTAGACCAGCGACGAACCGTCTCGGATCCCTTTGCCCACGCCCTGGATCGTGTTCAGCCACGCGAGGTCCGGGTCGTCGGTCTCGAAGGTAGGGACGATGTAGACAGGCGCTCCGGTCGCCGGCAGCGCCGCGCCCTTGCCGCGATAGGTGACGGTCAGCGAGCCGCCGGACGTCGCGAGCAGCAGCCGCGCGTCGACGCTGACGCTGCCGTCGCCGTGCAGGGTCAGCCAGTCGCTCGACGTTCCGGCCTGCCGGGCCCGGACCTGCTCGCCATCGAGGTCGCACGAGGCCGCCTCACCGACGAGCCGCACCCCGGCCGGTAGCCCCTCGATGCGGGTCTGCCGGGCGATCGTGATCCGCAATGTGGCCACGGCCACCAACTCCAGCTCCACGGATCGTCATCCTGGCAGATGATGGTCCGGTGAAGCTCGTTCTGGACCTGCACGACATTTACGACCGCGGAGCCGACATCGACCGCGCGCTCAACGCGATCATCGACGAGGCGGTCGCGAAGAAGGCCAAGCTCGTCGAGATCATTCCCGGCAAGGGATCGGGTCAGCTCAAGAAGCGGGTGCTGCGCTTCCTCGACCAGAAGGAGATCCGGGCGAAGTACCACCGCGTCGAGAAGGACAGCCACAACTTCGGCCGCATCTTCGTGCACTTCCGTTGGAAGTAGGCTCGCTCGCCGTGCTTGTCCTGGGCCTAGACACCTCTTCGGCCGCCGTGTCGGCGGTGGCCGTCGAGGTCAGCGTCGGGGTGCAGGTGCTCGCCCGGGCCACGACGATCAATGCGCGCGGGCACGGCGAGCGCCTCGCCCCCAACATCGCTGTCTGCCTGAACGAAATCGGAGCGGTGTCCGCCGACCTCGGCGCGGTGGTCGTGGGAACCGGGCCCGGGCCGTTCACCGGGCTGCGCGTCGGGTTGGTCACGGCCGCCGTGCTCTCCGAGACACTCGGCGTTCCTGCGTACGGCGTCTGCTCGCTCGACGCGCTGGCTGCGCACCCCGGCGCGCTGCTCGTCGCGTCAGACGCCCGTCGCAGGGAGGTTTACTGGGGCCACTATCGCGATGGAACGCGGCTGCGCGGCCCCGAGGTGTCGCGTCCGGTGGATGTCCCGACCGACGGCGTGGCGGCAATGGCCGGTGCCGGCGCGCGGCTGTACGCGGACACCTTCGGGTTGCGGCTGCTCGACGGTGATCACCCCGACCCGGCGGTGCTCGTACGGTGCGCGCAGGACCGGGTATGCGCCGGGGCACCCTCCGATCCGTTAACACCGCTCTACCTGCGGCGCCCGGATGCCGTCAAACCGGGCGCGCCGAAGCGAGTTACGCGATGACCGTCGTCCCGATGACCAGGGCGCACATCGACGCGCTGATGCCCTTCGAGCGCGAGATGTTCGGCACCGAAGCGTGGACGGCCTCGAGCTACCGCTGGGAGATAGCCGAGACGGCTAGCCGGGTCTATCTCGCCACCGAAGGACCGGACGGCGAACTGCTCGCCTGGGGAGGCGTGCTGCTCGCAGCCGACGAGGCGCAGATCATGACCGTGGGTGTCGTGCCGACTGCCCGCCGCCGGGGCATCGCCACACAGCTCGTCCGCGCGCTGCTCGACGCGGCCCGAGCGCGCGGCGCGGTCGAGGCGTTCCTCGAGGTACGGGTCGACAACGCGGCGGCGCAGCGGCTCTACGAGCGCGAGGGATTCACTGAGATCGGGCGCCGCCGCGGCTACTACGACCACGGCCGGGTGGACGCGCTGGGGATGTACCGTGCGCTCTGACGAGCCGCTAGTGCTGGGCATCGAGACGTCCTGCGACGAGACCGGCGTCGGAGTGGTGCGCGGGACGACGCTGCTGGCCGATGCCATTGCCAGCAGCGTGGACGAGCACGCTCGCTTCGGCGGCGTCGTACCCGAGGTGGCCAGCCGCGCGCACCTTGAGGCGATGGTGCCGACGGTCCGCCGCGCGCTCGCCTCGGCCGGCGTACGCGCGGGCGACGTGGACGCAGTCGCCGTGACCGCCGGTCCCGGGCTGACGGGCGCCCTACTCGTCGGGCTCGCCGCGGCCAAGGCGTATGCGCTCGCGCTCGGTAGGCCGCTCTACGGCGTCAACCACCTGTCCGCGCACGTGGCCGTCGATCTGCTTGAACACGGGCCGCTGGACGAGCCGTGCGTCGCACTGCTCGTGTCCGGCGGCCACTCGTCGCTGCTGCTGGTACCGCGGATCGGTGGTGCCGACGTGACCGAACTCGGCGCGACCGTGGACGACGCAGCGGGGGAGGCCTACGACAAGGTGGCCCGGCTGCTCGGACTGCCCTTTCCTGGCGGTCCGCCCATCGACCGGCTGGCGCGCGAGGGCGACCGCGCCGCGATCGACTTTCCCCGCGGCATGCGCGACCAGGGCTACGGGTTCTCCTTCGCCGGCGTCAAGACCGCGGTGGCGCGCTGGGTCGAGGCTCGGCAGCGGGGCGGCGTCGCGGTGCCGGTGGCCGACGTGGCCGCGTCCTTCCAGGAGGCCGTGGTCGACGTCCTCACGGCCAAGACGGTCCAGGCGGCACGTGCGCAGGGCGTCGGCCACGTGCTAATCGGCGGCGGCGTCGCGGCGAACTCGCGGCTGCGCGCGCTCGCCGAACAGCGGTGCGCGGCTGCCGGGTTGCGGCTGCGCGTGCCC
>JALZAI010000034.1 GCA_030948475.1 Actinomycetota bacterium | reverse complement strand
GGAGCTTCGGCGGCCGCGTCCTCTTGTCGGCCCGCCCGTTCGATTCGCGCGTCGGGTCGGGCAGCGAGCGCGGGATGCCCGATCTGGGCAACCGGCTCGGCCTGGTCTCCGACGACTCGAGGGCCCTCGCCGTGTGGAGCGACACCCGGGCCGGGACGGTGGACTCGAACAAGCAGGATATTGCGGGGGCGCTGGTGGAGTTCGTGGAACCGGCGCTCGGAAAGCCCGTCCGATACGTCCTTCGCTACGGGGGCGTCGGGCTGGCGTTATCGGGCTTCGCGTTGCTCCTCTCCGCGCGGCGCACCAGAAGGCGGAGTCCTGGTGTCTAGGCTGCCGAAAGCCGGAGACTCGCGTGCTACGACGGCCTATCGGTTGGCGCGAACGCCTTGACCGGCCCTGACAGGCGGTGCTACCTTGCCCTCGGGCGGGCAGCCTCGACCCTGCGGGCGGAGTGTCCGCGAGCCATTATCCCACTCAAGGTGTTTAGGGCACCAGGCGCGGGTATAGCACTTGACTGCATTTGACACTTAGTGGTAGGTTCCTTGAGTCTTTGCGTAGTCAACCTGTGATCCACCACTACTCATAACCAAACGGCGGAGGATGCGATGAGAAGGCGACTTGGGTTTTTCTTGATTAGCGGCGCGGCGGTATCGCTGATCGCCGTTTCCACGGCGTGGGCGTGTGGTGTACTCGCCACGGTGTCGCTGAACAAGGCGGCGACCGCCCCCAACACGAGCGTCAACGTAACCGGCGAGCACTACAGCACCAGCGCTACCAACACTCCGGTGTCGATTCGGCTGAACAGCCGCAACGCGACACCGCTCGGGACGGCCACGCCGGACGGTTCGGGGCGGATCAACACTAACGTCACGATTCCGGCGAGCACCAGCCCCGGCTGGTACGTGGTCCTGGCCACGCAGAACAACATCACCACCGGTGTTCCCAAGTCGGGGACGCCCGGCCGGTCGTCGCTGCGGGTGTCGGGTGCGGCGGCTGCGTCGGCCCGTCACAGTCACGGCGGCGGTGCCGCTGTCGCGCCGTGGGGCTCGTCGAAGCCCACTGGCGGCGCCGGCGCCTCGCTGGCATTGAACGCAGGCAACTCGAGCTCGGGTGGCTCCGCGTCCCTGCCGACGCTGCTGGGCATCATCCTGTCGCTCTCGCTGCTGGGAACCGGCCTGACGCTGGTCGCCCGTAGCCGGCGGTCGCAGTTCGGCGCCTAGCACCGCGTCAGCCAGCTGAGCAAGTCAAGAAACGGACAATCAACCGCAGCCCCGGCCTCTCGGCCGGGGCTGCGGCCGACTTCAAGGGGTACATCGCTGTTATGAAACGCTCACTGATCGTCGCTGCGGTCGCGGCGGGGTCGCTGTTGGGGGCCGTGCCCGGCGCCCAGGCGGACCTGCGGGTCGGCAGCAACTTCCGACTCAATTCCGACTCCAACGCGTTCCGTGGCAAGGACCAGGTGAGCCTCGCCGTGGACCCCGGTAATCCGAACCACATCGTCGAGGTCAACGCCAACTACCTCACGCAGGAGTGCGAGGGCACGACGAGCTTTGACGGGGGCAACACCTGGACCACCGCCGTTCCTTTGCGGAACCCCGCTCCCGGCGCCGGCGAGCAGCCGTTCGCGCCGTCGTGCCTGGCGGGCCCTCACCTCGCGGAGAACATCTTCCAGACGGTCAGGTTCGGTAGCGGGCAGAACGTGTACGTGGCCTACCGGCTTCCGCGCACCAGCACCGTGAACGCAAGCGGCTATCAGGGCGCGTCCGTCCTCGTCGCCAAGTCGACAGACGGCGGACAGACATGGCAGACGTCCGTCGTCGCCATGGCCGGCGGCGCCTCGGACACGGCCGGCCCGTATTACGCACTTCCGACACTCACCGTCGATCCCGGGCAGGGCAACGGCAACGCTGACCGCGTCATCGTTGCGGCCGTCGAACAGACTGTCGCCTTCAATACGCCCGACGCGACGAACCCAGCCTGCGTTTCAAACAGCACGGGCCCTCCCACCAACGTCCAGGGGTCAACTCGCTGCGGTGACGTCGCGACCACCGTGTCGAACGATGCCGGCGGCGGCGGCACGTACTCGAGTCCGGTCCTTGCCGACCCGGAGACCGAGGACGTCAACGCGTCGCCCGACGGGCCGTCACAGCTGGTCATCAATCCCGACCACTCAGTAAGCGTGGCGTGGCGGACGCAGGGTCTCAGCTCGGGCGTGGCAGGCGGTCTGCCGGCCGGCTCGGTGAGTTCGCTCGGACTGGTCCGCGTCGCACGGTCAAACCCTGCGGTGACGGCCTGGACCCCACCCGTGACCGTCACCCAGGTGACCAACCAGGGCAGGAGCGCCGCCAACCATCTCAGTCCGTCGGCGTCTTCGGGGTCGAGCTTCCCGCGGCTCGCGGGAGGCAACGGGAACCTCTATATCGTCTACAACCAGGCGGGGCCTCCGACCGGTCCCGGGCCGACATGTCCCTCGCCGAGCCCCTGTCCAGCGGGGTACGCGGGTGCGGATCACTTCATCGGTCCGGATACCGATGTCTACTTCCAGCGCTCCAAGGATCTGGGGGCCACGTGGTCGCAGCCGAAGCTGATCAACGACGCCAGCCCGAAGCCGGGCACGCCGATCACCCAGACGCGGCATCCAGACATCTCGGTGGCGCCGAATGGGCGCATCGACGTCGTCTGGCAGGACCGGCGTCACTGGTACAACGGGCCGGACCTGACCGCGGGAGCGACGCAGCAGGAGACCGACCACGACTGCATCCACACGCACCAGGCCTGTGACAACCCCCGGTTGGGCGACACGTACTACGCGTTCTCGGTCAACCAAGGGTCCACGTTCTCGGCCGACCGGCGGATCAGCGACCGATCCCACAACAACGATGTCGGCTTCGACTACCGGTTCGGTACGTACTGGTCGTTCAGTCCTCAAGCCATGCCCATGGGCAACAACCAGTTGCTGGTCGGCTGGATGGACTCCCGCGAGGGCAGCTTCGACAGCGACAACCAGGACATTTACCTGGCGAAGGTGGACCACAGCGCGTCCAACACAGTCCCGCAGGAGACCCTCACCCGGAACTCGAATGGTCCTCAGTTCTCCGTGGACCTCTCGAGGCGCACCTACCCGGGTGGCGGCGAGGCAATCATGGCCGGCGGATTCGCCACACGGAACCCGGTGAAGCCCGTCATCGTCAACGAGGCGGACGTCCCCAAGGCGCTGGCCGGCGGTGTGCTGGCCCGTCAGAACCTGGGGCCGGTCCTCCTGTCGACGGCGGCGGGGCTGTCGGATGCGGCGAAGGCAGAAGTCAGCCGCCTCAACCCGGTGGGCGCCTATGTGCTCGGGGACACCGGGGCGCTCTCGGCTCAGGCCGTCATCGACCTGCAGAATGCGGGCGTACCCAACAACAGCGGCCAGATCGTGCGGCTCTCCGGAGCGGACGATCCGGCGACCGCACGATCCATCGCCGAGGCGATGGATCGGCGCACCGCTGCTGAGAAGACGGCCGGCATACCGGCCTTCGATGCGGCGGTGATCGTCAACCCGACGAGTCCGGATGCCAGCGCGGCGGCCGGTCTGGCGGCTGCGCGCCAGCTGCCGATCCTGTTCACGAGCGCAGACGGGCAGAGCATGCCTGCGTCAACGACCACCGCTCTGACCAACCTGAACATCGTCAAGACGCTGGTCATCGGCGGGACGTCGGTGATCAGCAACGGTGCGATGGGCGGGCTCCCCTCGGCGACTCGCCTCGGGGGCGCCAACCAGTACGAGACCTCCAAGGCCGTGGTGGCCGAGTCTAGGAATCGAGGGCTGCCGGACAACATCGTCTACGTGGCCGACGGGGCCACGCCGATGGACGGTGCGCTCCTGGGCGCCGCAGTCGGGCGAAGCACGGGTCTCGAGTTGCTCGCACCGACACCGCTGAACACAACCGCGGCATCAGTTCTCAACGACATCGCGCCGAACCTCAGCGGCTCGGTGGACCGGCTGGTGCTCGTGCAGCCGGCGGCGCCCGGCGGTGGTGGTGGCGGCGGCGGGGTCACAAACCCCGGGAGCGGCCTGACCACGACCGGGACGACGTCCGACACCACCGCGCCCGGCGTGTCGAGCTTCGGGTTGACCAATAACCCGTTCACGGTGGGTGGTTCGACGCCGACGTTCGGCACCGCAGCAGCCAAGAAGAAGGGCAAGAAGCACAAGAAGGGCACGACGTTCCGCTACACGCTCTCTGAGGCGGCGACGGTGAGGATCTCGATCTCTCAGCGTCTCGCGGGTCGTCGCAAGGGCAAGAAGTGCGTCACGCCGACACGCAAGCTGCGCAAGGCGAAGAAGTGCACACGGGTGCTCAGCCGCGGGACGTTGACGCGGGCGAGCCACGTGGGTGCCAACAGCGTCGCGTTCTCAGGTCGCATCGGGTCTAAGAAGCTCAGCCCGGGCAGCTACCTGGCGACGTTGATCGCGACCGACGCAGCGAACAACAGCTCGAAGGGCAGGACGATCAGCTTCACGATCGTCAGCCGCTAGAGAAGCAACTCCTGAGCCCGCCGAGCGGCAGCGACCGCTCGGCGGGCCCAGGTCGCGCCCCTCGTCGCTGCTGGCCTTCCGCAGCGGATTGTCCGGGGAACTACCCTGTCTGACGAGGCGAAGCTAGGCGGCACGAGTTGACGCGATCACAGGCAAGTCGAGGGCACCGATGGCTCGCTGTTTGGGGCGTTGCTGCATCGTTCGCGCTCATGCTGTCGGGCGTGCTCGGGGGCGCGCTCCCCGCGATTGCCTGGGCCGAGCAGGCCTCTCAACCCGGGGTGGCGGCAGCGGGGGGGCTGGATGTCGGCACCAATCACAG
>JALZAI010000021.1 GCA_030948475.1 Actinomycetota bacterium | reverse complement strand
CTGCCAGCCGTGGACCGGCTCGTCGTGGACTGGCTCGTCGTGGACTGGCTCGTCGTGGACCGGCTCGTCGTGGACCGGCTCGTCCTGGACGGGGTCGTCGTGGACGGGCTCGTCGTGGACGGGCGGGGTGTGGACTGGCTCGTCGTGGACGGGCTCGTCCTGGACGAACGAGGAGTGGAACTCCAAGTCCGGCCACACCGGATTCCTGACCGCCTGGTGGGGCGATGAGCCCGCACGCGGCATGTACATCCCGGGCGAAACCTCGCGCTGAGCCGTCGCGTCATCGAGGAGCAGGTATGACCGCCAGCGCGGCTACGCCGACCCGGCAGCGCGATGGGCTCAGCCCGCTGCGCCTGCACGTGCTCGTGGCCACGATGGTGGTCGCGGGTACCGGATGCGTGCTCGTCGCGCTGCTCGCGATCGGCTCGACGGGCGGTACCCCCGCACTGTGGCGCATCGGCCTTTCGGCGCTGGTGGTCGCGGTCGGCGACTTCGGAGGGCTGCACATCCGGTTCGGGCGAGAGACATGCACGCTGACCTGGTCGGAGGCCGCGATCCTGATCAGTCTGGTGCTTGCACCGTGGCCGTGGATCATCATCGTCGGCCCGATCGCCGTCGCCGTCTCCCAACTTGCGGCACGGCGGGCACCGTTGAAGATCGCGTTCAATGCCGGGTCGATGGCCGCTGGAGCCACGCTGGCCGCTGTATGCGTGCACCTGATTGCCGGAAGGAGCGAGCTGGAGTCGGTTCCCGGAGTCATCAGTTGTGTCGCGTTGGCAGCGGCAACAGCCGTCTACTTCGCCTGGAACACCGCGTCAGTATCTATGGTCATCGCCGCGGCCGGCGGCATGCGCCTGCGGGACATCTGGCAGGACGGACTGGCTCTCAAACTCGGCATGCTGGTCGGAAACACGGTGATCGCGCTGCTCCTGGTGCGAGTGGCGTGGCGGGGAAGCGTGAGCGTGCTCGTCGCCTTCTGCGTGATCTTGCTGTTCCTGACCTACCGTGCCTATCACCGCGCGACCGAGGAGAGCGACGTCTGGCGCCAGCTCGATGCGGCCGCCAAGGAGCTCACCCCACTCGACGGGGCGCAGGTTGCCAATGCCGCAGTCGTCCGAGCGGTGAGCCTGTTCAAGGCCGATTACGCCGAACTCGTCCTGGGTCCGCAGGCGGGTGCTGGGACCCAGGTCTTCCGGCACGATACGTCCGGGCCGTCGACGGCCGAGGTCGTGGGGCACGATGCCGAGGGTGGCGCCGTCCCGTCGAGCGAAACCGTCGTCGTCGAAGCAGCGTTGGCCGTGACCGTCGACGGCGACTCTGCCGTCATCGGCGTCCTTCGCCTCGGAATGCGCGAACCCGGGCATCTCAGCAAGCGGCAGCAAGTGGTGCTGCGAACCTTTGCGCACAGCGTGGCGACGAGCCTGCAGAACGCGCGCCTGTATGCAAAGATGCGGCACCAGGCGGACGTCAACGCGTTCGAGGCGACGCACGACCCACTCACCGGAATCGCCAACCGCAAGGTACTGAGCTCCGTACTTGCGACTGCGGTCGAGGAGGCCGCGCACACCGGCATGAGCGTCGGCTTGCTGCTGATCGACTTGGACCATTTCAAGGACATCAACGACACGCTGGGACACCATGCCGGCGATGCCGTCCTGTGCGCGGTAGCCCAGCGCTTGTCCGGCGCGATCTCCGGGCAGGACCTCGTCGCACGCCTCGGCGGGGACGAGTTCGCGGTCGTTGTCCGGGGCATCAGGACGCCTGCCGACGCCGAAACGATCGCGAATCGACTGCTGCTGGTCCTCGCTGAGGCGGTCGAGTACGAAGGGCTGCTCCTGGCCATCGGGGGCAGCATCGGCATCGCGTGCTGCCCCGAAGACGGGACCAACCCCGACGATCTCCTGCGGCTGGCGGACACGGCCCTTTACCAGGCCAAGCAACCACGCGGCGCGGTGTCCCGCTATAGCCGGGACCGTGATGACAACAGTCTCGGCAAGATCACTCTCGCCGCCGAATTGCGCAACGCGATCAGTTCGCAGCAGTTCGTCCTGCACTACCAGCCGCAGGTGGATCTCGCGTCGGGGCGGGTCGTCGGTACCGAGGCGCTGGCGCGCTGGCGCCACCCGAGCCGCGGGCTGCTCTACCCGGACGCGTTCATAGATCTTGTCGAGCGATCCGGGCTGGTCCATGAGTTCGCGCTCAACATCCTGGACGCGGCGATCGCCGAGGCAGCGACATGGAACCTGCGGGGAATCGGCGTGCCGGTGTCGGTCAACCTCTCCGCGCGTAACCTTCGCGACCCGCGGCTGCCGGGCGTGGTAGCGGAGATCCTGCTGCGGCACGGCTTGCCACCTAACCGCCTGGTGTTGGAACTCACCGAGACGACGATGATCACCGATGCAGAACAGGTCGAGGCCGTCCTCGCCAGGCTGCGGCGGGTCGGCGTCCAACTTTCCGTCGACGACTTCGGCACCGGGTACTCCTCGCTGGCCTTTCTGCAACGCGTCGCGGTCAACGAGATCAAGATCGACCGCTCGTTCGTGCTCGCGATGACCGAATCCGAGAGCGACGCGGTCATCGTGCGCGCCACTATCGATCTGGCACACGGGCTTGGGGTGCGAGTCGTGGCCGAAGGCGTCGAGACCGCTGAGCACGTCCGCGCCCTGCGCGCTCTCGGCTGCGACGTCGCACAGGGCTGGCACTTCGGCAAGCCCGTTCCCGCCCCGCACCTGCGCGCGGCGTGGCTCAACGATTCCCGGCGCGCACGGAACCGCGAAGTAATACCCGCATTCGCCCACCAGGCTGATCAGGTCGGCTGACGCCGGCCGCAGCACTACCGCGAACAAGCAGGTACCGTCGAGCGCATGTTGCGGCGCTTCGGGGGCAGTGGACGCTTGGTGCTGGTGTTGCTGGCGGCCGCCGCCGCTGTGCTTGTCCTCGGCGCGCTCGTGCGGGCGCTTTTCTGGCTGCTACTGCTCGCGGCGGCGTTCGCCGCGGGCGCCTACCTCGCGGGTCGGCGCAACTCGCGCGTCTGACCGGCGAGGTAGGGTCAGGTTCGGACCAGGTCGGCCCACACGGTCTTCCCGGGTCCCGCGTGGTTGGGACGTACCCCCCAGTCGGCGGCCGTCGCGGCCACGATCAGCAGCCCGCGTCCGTCCGGAAGATCAGGATCGGGCGAGGCGCTCGGCGCCACCGGCATCCGGTCGCTGGCGTCGCTCACCGAGATCCGAATACCGCCCGCCAGGGTCTCCAGCGTGAGCACGACGTCGGCCCGGCCGTGACGCACCGCGTTGGTGACCAGTTCGCTGACGACCAGCAATGCGTTGTCCACGACGTCGCGGGGCAGATCCGCCGTCTGCTCTGCAACCCACGCCCGGGCGTAAGCCGGGGAGCGCGTGTCTCTCGGCAGTGCGAGTTGCTGATCATCGGTCACAGCCGCGAGTTGGCTTCCGCGTCGGGCCGGTACGACGAAATTCGTCCGGGAGCCGGCCAACTACCTCCAGGGCGTAGCCAGCCTGCCCAGCACAACCGGAGTCCAAACCCGCGAGCGCGCGCGTCGATCGGTCAGCCGCCGAGTGCGGCGATTCCACTCGTCGCGCCAGCGGCGCCAAGGGGATTCAAGCCGAAGGCGTTCTCCAGCGTTCGCAAAACGCGGTAGTGCGTGATCGGGTCAGCCTGGCGTCCACCGTGTACGCCGGAGCCGACCGCGATAGTGGGAATATCGTTGCCGCTGCTGCCGTCGTTCTCGTCCCAGGTGACGAGGAGCAGGCTGCGGTGTGCGGTGGCCCAGCCCGCGTATTGACCCAGATGGGTGCGCAGCCACGTGTCGCCCTGGCCGACGCTGCCGTCGTGCATGTCGTTGTCGACATTCGGGACGACGAACGACACGGTCGGCAGCCGGTTCGGGTCGGTCGGGAACGCGCTCATCGGCTGATTGACCTGATCCGGAAGGTTCGCGAAGTTCACCCACGGATTGTGCTTCGTCGCGTACAGACCGTTCTGACACCCTCGATAGCCTGGGCGGGGCAGGTCCTCGGAGTAACCGACGAAGGTGTAGCCCGCCGCGAGGAGCTGGTGGCCGAGGTTATCGGCGCCCAGGCGCGGAAGGCATGAGTCGTCGGTCACGCCCTGCGTCGAACCGCTGAACAGGCCCAGATAGTTCGGCTCACTCGGATGCGTGATTCCCCGGGAGTCGGTGAACGAGGCACCGGTACCGGCGAGTGAGCTCAAGAACGGCGCCGCGGGGTCGCCGATGATGTCGCGGTAGCTGTGGTTCTCCATGACGACCACCACGACGTGGTCCCACCGGCCGCGCTGGCCAGGTTGGGCGCTCGACGGGGACGCCGCTGCGGTGCTCGACGATGATCGAGGTGCTGTGCTCGACGAGAACACCGACGCCGTCGGAGCCGGCGGGGTCGCCGAGGGCTGCTTGGGCGGCGCGGAGCTCTGGGCGCACGCGCCTACTAGCAGGACGGCCGCAACGGCCGCCCCGAGCGATCGGCGCATCGGCGAACCCCTTCGACGGCTGGGACGATCAACACTACGTGACGGGCCGCGCAGCGATATTGTCCAGCCAGGCGCTCGAACGCAGTGTTGACGGAGGCTGGTTGGCACCGATGTCTGATCTCACGCCGCGCCTGGAGATGCCGCCGCCCGGCGGTGTCGCGTGGCTGGACGTCTCCGCCGAGACCGACGCCTGGCCCGGGCGAGTGCGCTTGGGCCCGCTGGGCCTGCAGATCTCTCGCTTGCCGAACATCCGGGCTCCGTATTTCTTCAAGGGCGCCCGGCTGCGCGGTGGTCGCTGCATATGGTCGGCGTCCACGCTCAGCGGTGCTGATCTGCACCGGCCGGCGCGCGACGCGGTTGCCGGCCAGGACAGCACGGTGCACATCCTGGTGCGTGCCGAGTGTCCGGGCTCGGTGTTCGACCCGCTCGGAAAGCTGCAGCGCGGCACACTCCGTGTCTTCGAGTCGACTGAGGAGATTCGCGAACAATTCGTAACCAACACACACCTGTTCACGCTCAATCTGCAGCGCGGCACGCTCGGTATCGAAACGGCCAGCCTGGCCGAGATGTTCGACCAGTCTTTCGATCTGACCCCGTTCCAGGTGCAGTTGCTTCGGTCAGCGGTCGGCCTGCTGGTCGGGGGATCCGACGAGTTGGGCTCCTCGGCCAGCCTGGTGGGCATCGACCGGTATCTCGGCGCGCTTGGCGGTCTGCTGCTGCGGACGTCGGTTCGGCGGCGGCGGACCGACGTCGAGCAGATGGACGCTATCCGGACCCGAACCGACACCATCATCTTCGATCAAGCGGTCGATCCGTTGCTCACTCCCGCCGGAATCGCTGCTCAGCTCAACATCTCGCTGCGCCAGCTCTACCGCGCGTTCAACGGCGCGGAGAGTCCCGCGGCTCGGATCCGGCGGCGTCGGCTCGAGCACGCAGCCGAATTGCTTACCGCCCGGGCCGCGTCATCGCAAGTGGACAAAATCGCGCAGGAGTGCGGGTTCGTCTCCGCCGAGTACTTCTCGCGCGCATTCCGGCGCGAATTCGGGCTGAGCCCTCGCGCCTACCGCTCCGCGCACCGCGACCGGAGCGTGACCGCCCCGGCCCGCGTCGGCCGGTGACGCGGCCGCGCAAGTTGAGTGACGGCCAGCCAGTTGAGTGACGGACCCCGCGCGGTGACTGACGGCGGAATCGATGTCACTCATCTTGCGATCCGTCACTCAACCTCGCGATCCGTCAGTCGACCGAACGATCCGTCAGTCACCGTGGCGGGCGAGCGCGGCGGCGATGCGGCACGCGCCCGCGACCAGGACGGGAGCGAAGCGCGGCCCGGGCGCGCGGCCCAGGCGTTCGATGGGACCCGAGATCGAGACGGCAGCCAGCAGTTCGCCGGATGCGTCCAGCACCGGTGCTGACACCGAGGCCACGCCCGCCTCGCGCTGCGCCACCGAGTGCGCCCACCCGCGCCGGCGCACGTCGGCGAGCAGCCGCGGCGTGAACTGCGAGCCCGCGAGCAACTCGCCCAGTGAGGACGGATCGGCCCAGGCGCACAGGACCTGCGCTCCCGATCCTGCCGTCAGCGGCAGCCTGGTGCCGATCGGCACCGTGGTGCGCAGTCCGGACGTTCGCTCCGCCGCGGCGACGCACACCCGCTCACTGCCGTCGCGCTGGTATAGCTGCGCGCTCTCGCCGCACTCGTCCCGTACCCAGACCAGTACCGGCGCGGCGGCGGCCGCGAGCTCGTCCGGCAGCGCGGCGGCGAACTCACCCACGCGCGGGCCGAGGACGAAGCGCCCCTCTACATCGCGCGCGACCAGCCGGTGCACCTCGAGCGCGACGGCCAGCCGGTGCGCCGTCGCACGCGGAAGGGACGTCGCCGTAACCAGCTCCGCCAGCGTCCGCGGAGCGAGCGCCACCGCGGCCATGATCGCGACCGTCTTGTCGACGACGCCGATCCCGCTCGGTTGACGAGCGCTGGTAGCCTTTCCCATAAAGCGATACTAGAGTCTCACTCTATGAGAAGGCAAGGAGAGACGCCATGGGCCGGACGCTGGCCGACAAGCTCTGGGACAGCCACGTGGTGCACCGGAAGGCCGGGGAGCCGGACCTGCTCTACATCGACATGCACCTCGTGCACGAGGTCACCAGCCCGCAGGCCTTCGAAGGGCTGCGACTGGCGAATCGGACGGTACACAGTCCAGAGCTCACCCTGGCCACCGAGGACCACAACGTCCCCACCACTGACATCTTCGCCCCGATCGCCGACCCGGTGAGCCGGATTCAGGTCGAGACGCTGCGCGCCAACTGTGCCGAGTTCGGTGTCCGGCTTTACCCGATGGGCGACGCCGAGCAGGGCATCGTCCACGTCATTGGGCCGCAGCTCGCAATCACCCAGCCCGGCATGACGATCGTCTGCGGCGACTCGCACACGTCCACCCACGGTGCGTTCGGGGCGCTCGCGTTCGGCATCGGTACCAGCCAGGTCGAGCATGTCCTGGCCACCCAAACGCTTTGGATGGACCGGCCCAAGACCATGGCCGTCACTGTCGACGGGAAGTTGCCCGACGGCGTCACCCCGAAGGACGTCATTCTCGCTGTCATCGCCAAGACCGGCACCGGCGGCGGGCAAGGCTACATGGTCGAGTACCGAGGCAGCGTGTTCGAGCAAATGTCCATGGAGGGCCGGATGACGGTCTGCAACATGAGCATCGAGTGGGGCGTGCGGGCCGGCGTGATCGCGCCCGACCAGACCACCTTCGACTACCTGAAGGGGCGCCCGCACGCACCGCAGGGCGAGATGTGGGACGCCGCGCACGAGTACTGGACGAGCCTGCGCACCGACGACGATGCTGAGTTCGACGCCGAGGTGCGCCTCGACGCGTCCACGCTGGCGCCGTTCGTCACCTGGGGCACCAACCCCGGCCAGGGTGCGCCGCTGAGCGAATCGGTACCGGATCCCGCGAGTTTCGACGACGACGGTGATCGCGTCGCTGCCGAGAAGGCGCTGTCCTACATGGATCTCGTCGCCGGCACGCCACTGCGTGAGATCACAGTCGATACGGTGTTCGTCGGGTCGTGCACCAACGGCCGAATCGAGGATTTGCGCGCCGTCGCCAAGGTAATCGAGGGACGCCGGGTCGCCGACGGGGTGCGGATGCTCGTGGTCCCCGGTTCGATGCGGGTCCGCGAGCAGGCCGAGCGGGAAGGCCTTCACACGATCTTCACCGAGGCGGGCGCCGAATGGCGCCAGGCCGGCTGCTCGATGTGCCTGGGCATGAACCCCGATCAGCTCGGCCCGGGCGAGCGCAGCGCGTCCACCTCGAACCGCAACTTCGAGGGACGGCAGGGCAAGGGCGGACGTACCCATCTGGTCTCGCCGCCGGTTGCCGCCGCCACCGCGGTCACCGGCCACCTCGCAGCCCCGGCAGACCTGTAGGGAGAACACGATGAGCGCTCGCGCGAAGAGCTAGGGAGTAGGGAGTAGCCAGTGGACAAGATCACGGTGCACGCGGGTACGGCCGTACCCTTGCGGCGCAGCAACGTCGACACGGATCAGATCATCCCGGCCGTCTACCTCAAGCGGATCAGCCGGACCGGCTTCGAGGACGGCTTGTTCAGCGCCTGGCGCGACAAGGAGCCGGACTTCGTGCTGAACCAGGCGCAGTACCACGGCGCGACGATCCTGGTCGCCGGTCCGGACTTCGGCACCGGATCCTCGCGCGAGCATGCCGTGTGGGCGCTCATCGACTACGGCTTCAAGGCCGTCATCGCGCCGCGCTTCGGTGACATCTTTCGCGGCAACTCGCTCAAGGCCGGACTGCTGACCGTCGTGTTGCCCGAGCAGGCGGTGCGGCAATTATGGGACGACATCGAGGCCGACCCGGCGATCGAGGTCATCGTGGACGTGGTCGAACGCCAGGTGCGGTGGGCCTCCGAGGGGAGCTTGCGACCCGAGCATGTAGCCGAGGGGAGCTTGCGACCCGAGCGTGACATGGTCACGCACGACTTCGCGCTCGACGACTACACCCGCTGGCGCCTGATGGAGGGCCTCGACGACATCGCCATCACGCTGCGCCACACCGACGACGTCGAGTCCTACGAAAACGATCGGCGACCGTGGTTGCCGACCGCGACGGTCTGAGGACCGAGAATCCCTTTATCGGATAAGGCGATTGCCGCACTGCGACCAGCAGCACCCTGAGGTGGCCGTCGGCGTCCAGGAAGAAAAGTCCTGCGACACAAGCAGATTGCGTTGTTGTCGCGTGCCGAACGTCCTAGCGTGACGAGGCGAACAGACCGCAACGGTCGACATCGACCCGTCCAGGAGGACACGTGCCCAACAAGGCCCAGTTCGTCGAGTTGCTCGCCGCGCGGCTCGACGGCGACAAGAAGCGTGCGGCCGCCGCGCTCGACGCAGTGATCGACACGGTGTACGCATCGATCGCCAAGGGCGAGAAGGTGGCGCTCACCGGCTTCGGCGTGTTCGAGAGGCGCGACCGCGCCGCCCGCACGGCCCGCAACCCCGCAACAGGCGCGCAGGTGAAGGTCAAGAAGACCCAGGTACCTGCCTTCCGTGCCGGCGCCGAGTTCAAGGCGATCACCAGTGGTGCTCGCAAGATCGCCAAGTCCCCCGCCAAGAAGTCTGCGAAGAAGGCGGGGCCGGCGAAGGCCGGCGCGAAGAAGACGACGGCCAAGAAGGCTGCCGCGCGCAAGTCCACGCGCTAGCAACTGGCCTTTCGGCCCGGCCCTCCTGCCGAGTGGCGACTTGCGCGTCGAGTGATGAGGTAGATCTCGCCACTCGCTCCCGAAGTCGCCACTCGCGGGAACGGGCTAAGGTGCGTCGTAGTGGTCCGCGGTCACCACGTCGCCGTCGGTGAGGGTGAGCACCCACCAGGCTCCCTTGCGGGTTTCCGATGAGCGAGTTCCTGGTCCCAGGCGGTCGACGAGTGCCGGGATGGTCGTGCCTTGGCTGCACACAACGCTCACCTCTCCCGGCTTGGCCAGCGCCAGCAGCGCGAGCTGGGTAGCGCCGGGATTGATGACGAATGCGTCGTCACCGAACGCAGTGTCGACGCGCACCTGCACGTCCAGCGCCGCGGCCAGCGGCTCGACCGTCTGCACGCAGCGCACCGGATCGGCGGAGTAGACGCGATGCGGCGCGAAGTAGCTGAGTAGCAGTGCGAGCCGGTCGGCCTGCTCGACGCCGTTCGCGTCCAGGGGACGCAAGGAGTCCTCGCCACGCCACGCGCTGCTCTTGCCGGCCTTGGCATGCCGGACGAGCACGAGCACCGCGTCGGGCGCGGGCAGCGCGGCGAAGTCACGCAGCGCGCCGCGGTCGGCGTCGTAGCTCAGCCGCTTACGCGCCTTGGGCGTCGACAGCCACTCGACGTCGTCGACCTCGTCGTTGGGCACGAAGTCGCCGCCGTGATGCAGCATCGCCCAGTACGCGACCTTCTTGCGAACGCCGTCGCTGAGCTCATAACGCACCGTCCCGACCCGCCGGGACACCGCGATCGTCGCGCCGAGTTCCTCGCCGACCTCGCGCACCGCTGCCGCCAGGTCGGACTCGCCCGGCCAGAGCTTGCCCTTCGGCAACGTCCAGTCGTCGTATCGCGGACGATGCACCAGCGCGACCTCCACCGTGCCGTCCTGGCGCCGCCAGACCACCCCCCCGGCCGCAAGGACGGTCCGTCCGGGAGCCATCGCTACTCGCCGCGTGCGGCGAGGCGGTGCATCAGCCGCTCCTGGTAGTCCCGCTCGCCACCGGAACGCGCCCAGGTGCCGTCCGGCTGCATCTCCCACGCCGCGGTCTCCGGCGCGAAGGCGAGGTCGAGCGTCTCACGCAGCGTGGCCCGGGCCGGCCCGTCGGACACCTCGCAGAGCACCTCGACGCGACGGTCGAGGTTGCGGTGCATCAGGTCGGCCGAACCGATCCAATACTCCGGCGAGCCTGCGTTGCCGAAGTAGTACACCCGCGAGTGCTCGAGGAAACGTCCCGAGATCGAGCGGGTCGTGATGTTCTCCGAGAGGTTCTCGACGCCGGACCGGATCGTGCAGAACGTCCGCACCAGCAGCTGGATGCGAACCCCTTCGCGGGACGCGCGGTAGAGGGCGTCGATCGTCTGCTCGTCCACCAGGTGGTTGGTCTTGAACTGGATGTGGCCGGGACGCCCGGCGCGGACGTGCTCGACCTCGCGTTCGATGCGCTCGATCAGGCCCGAGCGCAGGCCCTGCGGCGCAACGAGCAGCGAGCGGTACGCGACCTGGCGCGAGTAGCCGGTCAGGACATTGAACAGGTCGGTGACGTCGGCGCAGATCGCTTCGTCGGCGGTGAACAGACCGAGATCCTCGTACAGCCGCGCGGTCCTCGGGTTGTAGTTTCCGGTGCCGATGTGGACGTAGCGGCGGATCTGGCTGCCTTCCTGCCGGACCACCAGCGCTGTCTTGCAATGCGTCTTCAGTCCTACCACTCCGTAGACCACGTGGCAGCCCGCGCGCTCCAGTTCCCTCGCCCACTTGATGTTGGCCTGCTCGTCGAAGCGGGCCTTGATCTCGACCAGGGCCACGACCTGCTTGCCGGCCTCCGCCGCGTCGATCAGCGCGTCGACGATCGGCGAGTCACCGGACGTGCGGTAGAGCGTCTGCTTGATGGCCAGGACGTGCGGGTCGGCAGCCGCCTGCTCGACGAAACGCTGCACGCTCGTCGCGAACGATTCGTACGGGTGGTGGACGAGTACATCGCCGTCGCGCAGCGTCGAGAACACCGATTTCGGCGTCTCGCCCTCAGCGAAGCGCAGGTGTGTCGCAGGCACGAACGGCTTATCTTTCAATGCGGGGCGGTCGATGTCGTACACCTGCCACAGGGCGCTCAGATCGAGCAGGCCGGGCACGTGCTGGACGTCCTCGACGTCGATCTCGTCCACCAGCAGTTTGACCACCTCGTCGTCGATGTCGTCGGTGACCTCGAGGCGCACGGCCGGCCCGAACCGGCGGCGCATCAGCTCGCGCTCGAGGGCCTGCAGCAGATCCTCGTCGCGGTCCTCCTCGACCTCGAAGTCGGCGTTGCGGGTGACCCGGAACAGGTGGTGCTCGACGACGTCCATGCCAGGGAAGAGCATCGACAAGTGCGCCGCAATGAGGTCCTCGAGCGGCAGGTACTCAGTCTCGACCGCGGACGAGGAAACGACAACGAAGCGCGGGACGTTGTTGGGCACCTTGACCCGGGCGAACAATTGCGCGCCGCCCTCGGACTCGCGCACCAGCACGGCGAGGTTGAGCGACAGTCCGGAGATGTAGGGGAACGGGTGTGCCGGGTCCACGGCCAGGGGAGTGAGCACCGGAAAGACCTTGCTGCGGAAGTACTCGGCGAGCCGGCCCTTCTCCTCCTCGTCCAACGCGTCCCACCGGCGAATGTGGATGCCCTCGCGATCGAGCGCGGGACCGACCACGTCGCGGAAGCAACGGGCGTGCCGGCCGACTAGTTCGCCGATGCGTGAGGCCAGTGCGGCGAGCACCTCGCGCGGGGACAGCCCGTCGGCCGATTGGATCTGCAGCCCCATATCCGCGCGGCGCTTGAGCCCGGCCACGCGCACCATGTAGAACTCGTCGAGGATGCCGGCGAAGATCGCGAGAAACTTCACCCGTTCGAGCAGCGGCTGGTTCTCGTCCTCGGCCTGCGCGAGTACGCGGGAGCTGTAGGCCAGCCAGGACAGCTCGCGGTTGCTGAACCGCCCGTCGGGCAGATCGCTCGGCCCGTCCGGTTCCGGCATCAGGTCGCCCTCGGGGACCAGATCCGCCGGTTCGATCAGCGCTTCGGTCATGGCGCCCATCATGCCGCGCGCGAGTGAACGCGCGATATCTAGGCGGGCATGGTGCCGGGCAGTCGGGCGCGGTCGAGCACGGCGCGGGTGGCCGGTCCGACGCCGAGCATCGCCGCCGAAGCCAGATCGGCGACCGAATCGACGTCGTGGCGCAACCCGGCGGATGCGTCCAGGGCAACTGCGTGCGCCGCGTGCCGCGCGGCTGATCCGGTGCCGAACCGGGCCGCCAACGCCGTCCCGGGTGTGGCCGTGAGCAGCGTCGTACCGGTCCCCGCCGCGTCGGAGACGAATGCGTGCGCGTGACCGGCGGCCGCGACGAGCGCAGCGTCCAGGTCCTCGGGGCGCAGCGCCGGTAGATCGCCTACCAGCGCGGCCACTCCGTCGCGCGGCCAATGTTGCCCGGCATGGTCCGCGCCGTCGCGCAGCGCGCCGTTCAGGCCTGGCGCGGACTGCACCAGCGCGCCGCTGATGCCGTCCTCGACGTCGGTGATCACGAGGACGCGCGCAGCCCGCGCAGCCGCCCGGACCGCACGCAACGTGTCCGCGCGGATCGCCGCGACCAGTTCGACGTGCCATCCCGCGGGGACGGTCTGGGCCAGCCGGCTCTTGGCCGCGGGCAATGCCTTCATTGGGACGAGGACCGTCCATTGCAGCTCGGTCGCCGGAACAACCAGCATCCGCCTGTCCTTCCGACTGGGTCCCGAGTGGGCGCATCCCACGCTAACCGCTTACGCGCCCACGACGGCTCAATGGGGCAGACTGCACCGCGGGCGACTAACCGACATTGGGGGAAGAGTGCCGGGTACGGCGAAGCTGCGCAGGCTGGGCTTCCCGCGTCATGGCGAGAAGCTCGGGCCGGCCTGGGCGATCGTCATCGCGGTGCTCTACCTGCCCTTCTCGTTGCTCGTCCGTATCCGGTACCGCAACCTGGAGCGCCTGCCGCAGCAGGGTCCGGTGATCGTGGTCGTGAACCACATCTCGCACGTCGACCCGTTCCTGGTCGCCAAGATGATCATCGACGGGGCGCGGCGACCGCGCTTCCTCGCCAAGGACGCGATCTTCGACGTGTTCGCGGTCGGTGCCGCGATGCGCGGCATGGGGCACATCCCGGTAAAGCGCGGGACGGTCGACGCGCGTCAGTCCTTCGCCGCAGCAATCGAGGCGCTGCGCGGCGGAGGTCTGATCGTGATGCATCCGGAGGGTACGGTCACTCGTGATCCGGACGGCTGGCCGATGCAGGGCAAGACCGGCGCGGCTCGCCTGGCCCTGCTTGCGCCCGACGTCCCGGTCGTCCCGATCGTGCAGTGGGGCGTGCAGGAGCAGGTCGACCTGTACGGCAGGAAGATCAAGCTGATCCCGCGCCCGCGGCACGTGCTGTCTGTCGGTGGACCGCTCGACCTCTCCGAGTTCCACGGCACCGATCCCACCGGTGCGACGCTTCGTGCGGCGACTGACGCGATCGTCAAGCGACTGCGTCACGACGTGGCCGAACTGCGCGGCGTCCCGGCCCCCACCGGTGAGCTCTACAAATGGCGGCGCGCCGGCGAGACGCCGATGGGCACCCGGTGAGCGAGCGCAGCGAGCGAACAAATGTGATCGGGGCTTTGCCGGCCGGGCGAGCGCAGCGAGGTAGGGCATGAGGGCGGCTGTGCTCGGTGCCGGGACCTGGGGCACGACGTTCGCCAAGGTCCTCTGCGATGCCGGCTCGGACGTCACGCTGTGGGCGCGCCGCGCCGAACTTGCCCAGCGCATCGAGCAACACCACGAGAACGACGACTACCTGCCCGGGATCGCCCTGCCAACCTCGCTTCGCGCAACGCACGACGCCGCTGTTGCACTCGAGCATGCCGAGCTGGTGGCGATCGCGATCCCGTCCCAGTCGCTTCGCGAGAACCTCTCGCAGTGGACGGAGTTTCTGCCGTCCGATGCCGTACTCGTCAGCCTGATGAAGGGCGTCGAGCTGGGGACGAGCAAGCGGATGACCGAAGTGATCGGCGAGGTCACCGCGGCACGGGCCGAGCGACTGGCCGTGGTGTCCGGACCCAACCTGGCGCGCGAGATCGCCGAGGAGCAGCCGACGGCCACCGTGATCGCGTGCACCGACGAGGCATGTGGCGCTCTTGTGCAGCGCGCCTGTGCGACCGGTTACTTCCGGCCGTACACCAACACCGACGTCGTGGGTTGCGAACTCGCCGGCGCCATCAAGAACGTGATCGCGTTGGCGTGCGGCATTGCGCAGGGCATGGGTATGGGCGACAACTCGGTGGCTTCGCTGATCACCCGAGGGCTGGCTGAGACAGCGCGGCTGGGCACCTACTTGGGAGCCGACCCGATGACTTTTGCCGGGCTCGCCGGGCTGGGCGACCTGGCGGCGACGTGCTCGTCGCCGCTTTCGCGAAACCGCAGCTTCGGCGAACGGCTCGGCAAAGGCGACACGCTCGAGCAGGCGCAGGACGCGACGCACGGCCAGGTCGCCGAGGGCGTGAAGTCGTGCCGGTCGGTGCTCGACCTCGCGCGCCAGCACGGCGTCGACGTCCCGATCACCGAGTCGGTCGAGGCGGTCTGCTTCGGCGGCATGTCACCTGCCGTCATGGCCGAAAAGCTCATGTCGCGCACGACGAAGAGCGAGGGTAGGTAGCGAGCCGTGGGACGGATCCGGGTGGCGGTCGTCTACGGCGGTCGAAGCAGCGAACACGGCATCTCGGTCGTCTCCGCCGGCAGCGTGATCGCCGCCCTCGACCCGGAGAAGTACGAGGTGGTGCCGGTGGGCATCACCCCCGCCGGAGCCTGGATGCTTACCGACGGCGACCCGGCACGGATGCGGATCTCCGGACGCGCGGTACCGCAGGTCGGGGGCGGGGCAGCCGTGGTGCTGCCGGCAGACCCGACCGCGAAGGGACTGGTCACGTTCGACCCCGGAACCGGCGTGCAGGCGTTGAAGTCGGTCGATGTTGTCTTTCCCGTCCTGCACGGGCGCTTCGGCGAGGACGGCACGATCCAAGGACTGTTCGAGATGGCCGGCGTCCCCTACGTCGGGCCGGGTGTGTTCGCCAGTGCCGCCGCAATGGACAAGGAGTTCACCAAGAAGCTATTGCGCGCCGAAGGACTCGACGTGGGCTCGTACCGCGTAATCCGGCGCCGCTCCGAGGTGTCGCTCGTCTATCTGCAGGAGCTCGGCCTGCCCGTGTTCGTCAAACCCGCGCGGGCCGGGTCGAGCGTCGGCATCACCAAGGTCCGCGCCTGGACCGAGCTGCCCGACGCGCTCGACCTGGCGTTCCACCACGACACGAAGGTGCTCGTCGAAGCGGCCGTGAGCGGGCGCGAGATGGAGTGCGGCGTGCTCGAGTCCGAGTCCGGAAAGCCCGAGGCGAGCGTGGTCGCGGAGATCCGGCTGGTGCGCGGACACGACTGGTACGACTTCGAGGCCAAGTACCTCGACGATGCCTGCGAGTTCGACGTCCCGGCCTCGTTGTCCCCGGAGCTGACGGCGCGGGTGCAGGACGCCGCATGCCGCGCGTTCACCGCACTGGACTGCGCGGGCCTGTCTCGCGTCGACTTCTTCCTGACACCGGACGAGCGGGTCGTCGTAAACGAGCTGAACGCGTTGCCCGGCTTCACGCCGATCTCGATGTTTCCGCGGGTGTGGGCCGCCTCGGGAGTGCCTTACCCAGAACTGGTCGATCGGCTCATCGCGTCCGCCCTTCGCCGCGGAGCAGCATGAGCGGGCGCGCGAGTCTCGTCAGGGACGCGGTTGGTCGGACGGCGGTACTTCCTCGGCACCCGGCCGGCCGAGGTCGTCACCGGCGGGGACCCGGCGCAAGGGTGCGCAACGTCCGCATCCGGATACTCGACACTGGCGAGCAGACCGTGCGGCCGTTCCGCGGGCTGACCCAGCACCAACGGCCGAGCCGCAAGGACTAGGTCAGCTGCGTCGGGTCCGCCATCGCACCCTCAGGCCGGCTCGCCGCCGCCGGGGTGCGGTTGCTCGTCCACCGGAACGTCGCCCAGGTTCGGGTCCTCGACCCGGCCGCGCCGCGCGTCCTTCTCGGTAACGGTGTCGTCTTGTTCAGGCTCATCAGACTCACCCGTCTGCCACGTAGCACCGGCCTTGGTCGCTTCGAGTTCCTCGTCGGACTCAGACATGATTCCCCTTCTGCGGGCTCTTTCGTACGGGGCACTCATACCCGCTCGGACGTGCGCGCGAACCTCGCGGCATGATGCGAGCCATGACCGAGATCAGCACCGTCGCCCTGATAACCGCCAAGCCGGGCTCCGGCGACGACGTGGGAACGGCGCTGCGCGAGCTCGCCGCGGCCACCCACGGCGAAGACGGCTGTCTGCAGTACAGCCTGCATCGCGGGCTGCAGGAGCCGGACGTGTTCCTGACCATCGAGAAATGGCGCTCGAAGGCGGACCTCGACGCGCACCTGAGTTCGCCGCACCTGCAGGCCGCGCTCGCCGCGGCCGGGGAGCTGCTCGCCGAGCAGCCCCGGATCATCCCGGCGCAGCCGATGGGCGTGGGCGCCGACGGCAAGGGCGCGTTCTAGCCTGTTGCCCAAGCCCCGGCACCGAGGCCGCGCGTGACCTCAGCCGGGCCGGACAGCCTGCTGCACGTTCCAGGTGTTGCCATCGGGGTCGCTGAAGTAGACGAACCGTCCCCAGGGCTGATCGTCCACCGCGCTGACCGCGACGCCGCGTCCGGCCAGGTCGGCGTGCGCGGCGTCGGCGTCGGCCACTACCAACTGCAGCCCCCGAACCGAACCGGGCGCCGCGTCCGACAGGCCCTCGCCCATCGAGATCGAGCACGCCGAGCCCGGTGGTGTCAGCTGTACGAAGCGCAGCGTCTCGGTCACGCGGTGGTCGTGGTCGGGGTGGAAACCGACCTGATCGACGTAGAAGGCCTTCGCGCGGTCGACGTCGGTGACTGGCACGTAGACGAGTTCCAACTTGTAGTCCATATTCGCGACGTTAACGCCGGCCGCCGACAGCGCCGGTTTGCACCCGTAATCGTGGTCCGAATGGACGCTGTAACAACTCAAGCAGGTGCAAAGCGGTGGCGTCAGCCGACTGTGCCGCCCGCGCGCAGTTCGTCGAGCTCGGACGCCGAGTAGCCCAGTTCTGCCAGAATCGCCTCGGTGTCCGCGCCCGGTGTCGTCAGCGGTCCCGTCCCACCGGGAGTCGCGGAGAACCTGGGCGCCGGAGCGGCCAGCGTCGCGTCCCCAACGCTCGTGTACGCGGCGCGCGCGACGTTGTGCGGGTGTCGTGGCGCTTCCTCCAGGGTGAGGACGGGCGCGACGCACGCGTCCAACGACTCGAAGCGCGCGGCCCACTCGTCCCGCGTCCTGGTCTTGAAGGTGGCCGACAGCAGATCGGCGCACGCGTCCCAGTGCGCCGGGTCGTACGGCGACGGCGCCGAGTCGTCCAGACCGAGCGCGCCGAGCAATGCCACCCAGAACTGCGGCTCGAGCGCCCCGACCGCGACGAAGCGGCCATCTGAGCATTCGTAGCAGCGGTAGTTCGGCGCGCCGCCGTCGAGTCGGTTGGCCGCACGCTTGTCCGACCAGGCTCCGGCCGCAGCCGCCGTCCGGGTCATCGATCCGAGGTAAGCCGCGCCCTCGATCATGGCGGTGTCAACCACCTGACCCGTGCCGGTCGCGGCGAGGGAGAACAGCGCAGCGAGGACGCCGGTCACCAGGAACAGCGCGCCGCCACCGAAGTCCGCGACGTAGTTGATCGGCGGCACCGGCATCGACGCCGGCCCGATCCCGTGCAGCAACCCCGAAATCGCCAGATAGGTGATGTCGTGTCCGGCCGTCGGCGCAAGCGGCCCGTCCTGACCCCAGCCCGTCATCCGCCCATAGATTAGGCGCGGATTGCGGGCCAGCGCCTGTGCCGGACCGATACCGAGTCGCTCGGCGACGCCCGGGCGGAATCCCTCGATCAGCACGTCGGACGAGGCGGCGAGCCGGAGCACGACCTCGGCGCCGCCGGGCCGGCGCGCGTCCAGGCGTAGCGAGCGGCGCCCACGTCCGATCGGTCCGGCGGGGAACTCCCCGGCCAGCCCGGACTCGCTGAGCTTGTCGACGCGCACGACCTCGGCGCCAAGGTCGGCGAGCAGCATGCCGGCGAACGGGACAGGCCCGATCGCTGGCAGTTCCAGGACCCGCAGCCCTGCGAGCGGGCCCACCTAGAAGCTCTCGCCGTTCTCGGCCTTCTTGCGCAGCATCGGGTTCGGCTCGAAGCGCGCCCCGAACCGGGACGCGAACTCGTCTGCGCGCGCGCAGAAAGCAGAGCATCCGGCTCCGGTCTTGCCCTGGTATCCGTTGATGTACTGCAGCACACCGCCGGTCCACGGCGGGAAGCCGATGCCCATGATCGAGCCGATGTTGGCGTCGGCCGTCGTTATGAGCACGCCCTCCTCGACGCAGCGCGCGGACTCGACCGCCTCGATCACCAGCATCCGCTCGCCGAGTTCGGGCAGATCGAGCGCCATCGGGTCGCCCGAGTCGGGGAAGTGCTCGGCCAGCCCCGGCCACAGCCCGGTGCGCCTGCCGCCCTCGTAGTCGAAGAAGCCAGCACCCTTGAGCCGACCGGGACGCCCGAGCGATACCATCTTCTCCACGACGTCCTCGGCCGGGTGCCGGACGTAGGAATCGCCTTGTGCGTCCCGGGTTTCGTCGCGGATCTTGAGGAACAGCTCCAGGTTCAGCTCGTCGGCCAGCTGCAGCGCGCCAACCGGGTAGCCGGCCTGCGTCGTGGCCTGGTCGATGGACGCCGGTGGTACGCCCTCGCCGAGCATGGCGAGCGCCTCGTTGACGAACGTCGCGATCACGCGGCTGGTGAAGAAGCCGCGGCTGTCGTTGACGACGATCGGCGTCTTCTTGATCTGCTGCGAATAGTCGAGTGCGCGGGCCAGCGCCTCGTCCGACGTCTGCTCGCCGCGGATGATCTCCAGCAGTGGCATCTTGTCGACGGGGGAGAAGAAGTGCAGCCCGATGAAGTCGGCCTTGCGCTGGACCCCTTCGGCCAGCCCGGTGATCGGCAGCGTGGACGTGTTCGAGCCGAGCAATGCGTCCGGAGGCACCGCTGCCTCGGCCGCCCGGAACACCTCGTGCTTGAGCGACTGCTTCTCGAACACGGCTTCGACCACCAGGTCGCAGCCGGCGAGGTCGGCGTAGTCGTCGGTCGGCGTGATCCGGGCCAGGACCTCGTCCTTGCCGGCTTGGTCGATCTTGCCGCGGGACAGCGCCTTGTCGAGCAGCTTCGCCGAGTACGCCTTGCCCTTGTCGGCAGCCTCACGCGTGACGTCCTTGAGCACGACGTCCATGCCGTTGCGGGCCGAGACGAAGGCGATTCCGGCGCCCATCATGCCGGCGCCGAGCACCGCAACCTTCTGCGCCCGCCGCGTGTCGAAGCCGGCCGGACGGGAGCCGCCGGCGTTGATCGAGTTCAGATCGAACCAGAACGCCTGGATCATGTTCTTCGCGACCTGCCCGGTGACCAGGTCGAGGAAGTAGCGGCCCTCGATGGCGAACGCGGTGTCGATGTCGACGGTCGCGCCCTCCACGGCTGCGCACATGATGTGATGCGGCGCCGGCATCGGCGCCCCCTTGAGTTGCTTGCGCAGGTTAGCCGGGTACGCGGGCAGCATGGCGGCCAGCTTCGGCGAGGACGGGGTGCCGCCCGGCATCCGGTAACCGTCGGCGTCCCACGGCTGGCTCGGTGTTGGATTGGCCCTGATCCAGGCCGTCGCCTTGTCGCGAAGCTGCTCGGGTGTCGCCGCGAGCTCGTCCACGATGCCCACGCCCACGGCCTCGCCCGGACGGTACCGATTGCCCTGCAGCAGCAGCTTCATCAGCGCGTCGGCGAGCCCGAGCATGCGGACGGTACGCACGAGGCCCCCGCCGCCCGGGAGCAGGCCGAGCGTCACTTCGGGGAAGCCAAACTGCGCCTTCGGATTGTCCAACGCGATGCGGTGGTGGCAGGCGAGCGCGATCTCCAAGCCGCCCCCGAGCGCGGCGCCGTTCAAGGCCGCAACGACCGGCTTGCCGAGCATCTCCAGACGGCGCAGGTCGGACTTCATCGCCGTGACGCCCGCGGAAAATTCAGCCGCGTTGTCGTCGGTCACCTGGGCCAGCAACCTGAGGTCGCCACCGGCGAAGAACGTGTCCTTCGCCGAGGTGATGACGACGCCGGTGATCGAGTCCTGCTTGTCGACCAACCGCTGGACCGCGGCCGCGATCGACTCCCGGAAGGCCTGGTTCATCGTGTTGGCGCGCTGGCTCGGGTCGTCTAGGGTGAGGGTGACGATGCCGTCGGCGTCGCTGTCCCAGCGGATGGTGTTGTCCGACATCAGATTCGCTCGACAACAGTGGCCACGCCCATGCCCCCGCCCACGCAGAGCGTGGCCAGCCCGTAGCGCTGATCGCGCCGGGCGAGCTCATCGATGAGCGTGCCGAGGATCATCGCTCCGGTCGCGCCCAGCGGGTGACCTAGGGCGATCGCGCCGCCGTTGACGTTGATCTTCTCGTGCGCGACGCCGGTCTCGCGCATGAACTTCATGACCACGGCGGCGAAGGCCTCGTTGACCTCGAACAGGTCGATGTCCTCGAAGGACAGGCCGGCCTTGGCCAGGGCTTTCTGCGCCGACGGCACGGGTCCGGTGAGCATGATCGTCGGCTCGGTGCCCACGACACCGGTGGCGACGATGCGGGCCCGCGGGGTGAGGCCGAGGTCGATGCCGACCTGCTCGCTGCCGATGAGCATGAGCGCGGCGCCGTCGACGATGCCCGACGAGTTGCCCGGGGTGTGGACGTGATTGATCTTCTCGACCCAGTGGTACTTCTGCAGTGCCACCGCGTCGAAGCCGCCCAGCTCGCCGAGGCTCGCAAAGGACGGCTTCAGCCCGGCGAGTGATTCCGGCGTGGTGCCCGGACGCGGGTACTCGTCGTGCTCGAGCACGAACTGGCCGTTGATGTCCGTGACCGGGATCACCGAGCGGGCGAACGCGCCGTTGGCAATCGCCTTGCCCGCGCGGGTCTGGGACTCGACGGCGTACAGGTCTACGTCTTGGCGGCTGAAGTTCTCCAGCGTCGCGATGAGGTCGGCGCTGATGCCCTGCGGGACGAAACTGGTGTCGTAGGCGGTCTGCGGGTCCATCGCCCAGGGGCCGCCGTCCGAACCCATCGGCACCCGCGACATCGACTCGACGCCGCCGGCGACGAGCAGGTCCTCCCAACCCGAACGGACCTTCTGTGCCGCAATGTTGACGGCCTCCAGACCGGACGCGCAGAAGCGGTTGAGCTGAAAGCCCGGGCCGGATGTCTCGTAGCCCGCGGCCAGCGCGGCGGTACGGGCGATGTCGGCGCCCTGCTCGCCGATCGGGGTGACACAGCCGAGCACGACGTCCTCGACGCGGGAGGTGTCCAGATCGGGATTGCGCTTGCGCAGTTTCTCGAGCAGGCCGACGACCAGCGAGATGGGCTTGGTCCCGTGCAGTGAGCCGGTGGCCTTGCCGCGGCCGCGCGGGGTGCGGATGGCGTCATAGACGAACGCTTCAGGTGCCGACGATGTCACAGTGGTTGCCGTCCTACGAGTTGGTTTCTGCCAGTATCCCGCATCCGTCAGTTGCGACGGACGCACAGCTTGTCCTGCGGGACGGGCTTGCCGCCGGGGGGTGCCTGCCCGGTGCACACCGGCGGGAGTGCCCGCGCGATCGAAGTTGCCAGCTGGGCAAGCGGGCCGCCGCTGTACGTGGTCGGCACGCTGATCTCGATGTAGGCAGCCCGATCGACCGCGGTGAAGACGACCGAGTCGCCGGAATCCGACTTCGCGAACAGGACGCCGTTGACCTGGAACAGCAGCTGCGAGTCGCCCGGCCGCAGCGATGCTGGACGTGCGACGCCGCACCGCAGCAGGATCGACGGATCGCCCCACCCCACCACGAACGGCGATCCGGGGTTCGAGCGGACGATGCGGGGCGCCAAGCCGGTCAGTGTCTGGGGCAGCGTCTGGAGCAGCTTGGTACACGGCGCTTCGGCCGACGACGCCGACGGGGGGGCAGCGACAGTGATGGGCGGTAGCACGCTGGGTGAGGACGGGCGGGGCGACTGTGATCCCGAACGGCCCAGCAGCAGGCCGACGATCACGACGACGGGAACGGTGACCGCCGTCGCGATGAGCGCAGCGCGACGGGTGGCGGGATCGATCGCGGCGTCCTAGAGGTGCACGACCGGGCAGGTCAGCGTGCGTGTGATACCGGCGACCCCCTGAATCTGGGCGACGACCAGCTTGCCCAGCTCGTCGACGGATTCCGCTTCGGCCCGGACGATCACGTCGTACGGACCGGTGACGTCCTCGGCCTGCGCGACACCGTCCAGTGCTGCGATGGCCACGGCCACGGCCGCAGCCTTGCCGACCTCGGTCTGGATCAGGATGTAGGCCTGGACCACGGCGAGCCCTTCGTTGGACGGATGCGGGGAGGTGGAAAATCTACCCCAGTCGCCAGCGCCGCCGAATCGAGAGGACCCGTGCCATCACTGTCGCCGAGGTCGGGGAGTTCGGGCTCGTCGACCGGCTGACCGCGCGGTTCGCCGCGAGCACCGCCGCCGCGGCGGTGCTCGGGCC
>JALZAI010000429.1 GCA_030948475.1 Actinomycetota bacterium | reverse complement strand
GTACTGCTCCGGAGCAGTGCCAAGCCACGTTCACGTTCAGGACGGCGGCGGGCGCCGCGGGTCCGGTCAGGCGCTACGGCCGCCACCTGCCGGGGCGGGTCGTAGCGCCCGTAGGAATGTGGTCGGCTCAGCCGATCTGCGCCGCCGGCCGCTGGCGGCCGGGCACCTGATCCGGCGCCAGGATCCTGCCATCGCCGGGGTAGGCGCGACGCCACCGGGTCGCGGCGTACCAATCGAGCCGGTTCAGCTGCGCCGGGTTGGCCCGGTCGGCATCAGCTTCGGGACCGACGAAGTGCTGGGCCCGGCTCCAGGCGATCCATTGTCGGTAGATCGACCGGACTCCGCTGGGAGCTGCCCGCACCCCCGCCGCGCTGGCCGACGGGGATACGCCGAGCGTCAGCGGGATTTGATTGGGAAGCACCTGGAAGGGTCGGAAGTCCGGGTGGTTGGTAAACGCGTCGAACATCGGCATCGCCGCCCGATCCTCCTGATTCATCGGGGGAACCCCGAGGATCTGCTCGATCGTCCGCACCACGTTGATCTGGCTGGCGTAGTGATGTTTGATCGCGCGCGGATCGGAGTAAGGGCTGACGACCATCAGCGTGCTCCGGTGCCCGTCGACGTGGTCGACGCCGTTCTGCGGGTCGTCCTCGAGGATGAAGATGGCTGAGTCCTTCCAGAAGCGGCTGTGGGAGATGTCGGAGACGATCCGCCCTGCGGCCAGGTCGTTGTCGGCCACCATCGCAGTCGGATACGGCTGGCCCGGCGAGATCCCCGCGGTGTGATCGTTGGGTACCCGCAGGAGCGTCAGGTTGGCCAGCTGGCCGGTCTTCTGCGCCTCTCTGAACGACCGCTCCCAGATATCCACCCGGTACTGATCCGGTACCTGCAGGGCGTACTGCGGATAGAGCGGATCGAGGATCGCGTTCAGCGACGGGATGTCGGCGTAGGTCCGGTACCTGTCAATCGGAACCGGGGGCGGTCCGCTGGCCTTGCCCTCGAGGATCTGCGAGTCCCTATACCAATCCGACCAGCTCGGGCCTCCCTTCGACGGCGGCGGAGCCGTGAAGAAGTGCGCGTACTCGCCGAAGTCAGCCGCGGTGCGGCCCGCCCGCTGCGCTGCGTTCCAGAGGAAGCCGTTGCGCTGATAGGCGAGCGGGTCTCCACCCTCGGCGGGATACGAGCGCGTGAACGCCCCGAACTCCTTCTCCACGTAGTCGTTGGCGTCGGCCTGCATCAACCAGTTGTGACCATCTGCCGACAGCGTCCCGACGTCGTAGAAGTTGTCGAACAGCCCGAACCGGTTGGCCAGCGCGTGCTGGTTCGGCGTCACCGTCTGACCGAACTGCGTCAGCGAGGGATCGCTGTTGCCCCTCCCAATGTCGCCGAAGACCTGGTCGTAGGTGCGGTTCTCCTTGATGATGAGGAACACGTGCTTGATCTTCGAGCGGTGGCCGAGGCTGGCCGGAACCGCCCGGGGCGCGACGCGGCTCTCGCCACCGACGCGCTCGTCGCGACTCGTCCAACCGTTGTTCACGAACACCTGGTGGGTGTAGTAGCCCAGCGCTTCGTGCGAGGGCAGCCGGAAGCTCGTCACCGAGCCGGTGTCGTCGTAGGTGTTGTGACCTGTCGCCGGAGTGGTCCCCGGGCCCTCACTGAGCGTCGACACGGGGCCGCGCGAGCCGATGCCCTTGTCGTTGGTGACCACGATCTTCCCGAGCGCCGGGTCGCTGACCAAGTTGACCGGATACCAGTCGGTCGGCAGCAGGCCCTGGAAGCGAACCGGCGTGATCGGATCGGAGTAGCCGAACTGCGCCACGGCGTTGTCGCGTCCGATGCTGACCAGGATGTGGTGCTCGTCGGGCATCGTGATCGCGTTCGGGTAGCTGCCGACACGGGCCACCGGGTTGACGTTAAAGGTCTGCGTGACCTGCTTTGCCCGGGTATCGACGATCGAGACCGAGTCGTCGTTGGAGTTCGCCACCAACAGCGTCGTACCGTGCAGGAAGAGCGCGGTCGGCTGCAGGCCCACCGGGATGGTTCCCGTCTGCGTGGCCGCCTTCAGATCGACCACCGACAGCGTCCCGGTCGTAGCGGCGCCGGTCGCGCGATCGGCGACGATCGGCGAGCCGTAGGAGTTGTTGGTGAAATCGCCGGTCGAAGCCGGTCGGCCACCCTCGTTGGAGACGAACGCCTGATCACCGGCTATCACGACCTGCCGGGGAGCATTGCCGACCGGGATCTCCTTCACCAGGGCATTGGTCGCCGTGTCGACGACGCCAAGGCTGTTGTTGCCATTCAGCGCCACATACAGGCGACTGCCATCCGCGGACAGCGCCATCCCGGACGGGATCGCCGCACCGTGCGGCCCGGTCAGCTTGATCACGGCGGGCGACGGGGCCACCGTCCCATCAGCATTGACCTTGAAGCGGATCAGATCGCCCGACTGGGGCATCCAGAGCGAGCTGCCGTCCCGTGAGTACAGCGGCCCATCCGGGCTGACGGTCCCGTCGCCGAGGGCCGCGTCGCTGCCGGTGCCGGTGCCGACCTGCTGGACGACCTTGCCGCTCTTCACATCGAGGATCGAGAGGAACCCGGTGAAGTTGTGCCAGGTGAGTGCCGCAAGCTTGGTCCCGTCAGGGCTCAAAGCGCTGGAGGTGAGGCGCCCGTTGCTGACCTGGATGCGGTCTCCGACGGGCGAGATCCACTGGTTGGAGGCGAGGAGGATCCGGTTTCCGTGCTGCTCGCCGACCGCATGGGAGTCGAACGGGTTGAAGCTGAAACCCTCGGCTGCGGCCAGGCCCGCACCGGTGAGCCCGAGCCCGATCGCGCAGATACTGGCAACGGCACGTTGGTGTCTACGACTGAGTGTGGAGCGCATCATCCCTCCGGGACTGAGGACGGCGGATCAGCCCGCTGGCGAGCCACCAAGCGAGCACTTGACGTACGACTTTCGATGGCCGCGGCGGCTACCTTGGATCCAGCGGCCATCGAAAAGGCTAGGCACCGACCGTGGGTAGCGTGTTAACAATCGGCTACCAGCACCGCACGAGAACGGGCGGTAGCCACAGCCCGGGTTTACAGGGCTCTCGAGATGGGCCGTGGAGGAATCGAACCTCCAACCTTGGGATTAAGAGTCGGTATTTGCAGGGCTTTTGTAGCATCTACGGGCAGTCGAGAGCAGTTAGGTGAGGTTGGAGCGGGTCAGAATTGCTGAGTTCGGGACACGGTTCGGGACACGCTTTGCTCGTGGGCACTGCTTGGTTCATGGTCGATGCGCTGTCGCTGACCGCCGCGCTTATGTTCGACGAGAACGGGTGGGTGACGGCGCAGGGCGCCGAGCGACCGGCGGTGGTGATCAAGTGGCTGCTACCCCGCCTCGCGTCCGTATCAGGCCGACCAAGCGCGGCGCGCGAAGCAGAAGCGGGTTTGATTGAAACGGGCGTGATGTGGCGCTGGAAAGGCGACGGTGCCCGCGGGCGGCTGGAGCGTCTCGAGCGACCGAGCTATGCGGCCGCGGCCAGCGCCGCTTCGAGCGTCTCTGGCGCGACGTGCACTTGCTCGGGCAGCGTGACGATCAGCTCACCATCACGGTCGAGCAGCCATTTGGCGTTGATGATGGTCAGGCCGATGACTTCGCCGGCTGCGTCGAAGCGCAGCACGTGTCCTTCAGCGGTTTCCTCGCTATCCGCGGCGGCTCGGCGCTCACCGACGTGCAGGTAGAGCACGTCGCCCTGCTCGTCGTAGCTGGCGCCGTTGAAGGTCAAGTGTCCAATCGTCACGGTCATGGCGTCCATCCTGGAGGGTCCCTCCGGTTGCCGTACGCGGTCACGATCCGCGCTGGCTGCAAGCTGAAGTCTACGACCACCAGCAGCCAACGGCTTGGGCCCACCCCGCGCCGCCAGTAGCGCTGCCGGTACGGCCGCGGATCTGCTCGGCGATGCTGCGGACTGGCCACGGTCGCGAGCACGGCCTCACGGTGAGCGGCCATCTCCGCGTGCTCACCCAGGATGTGCGCCCACCCGCCGCCATCCAGCACCACGCGCCGGCCGTCGGGTTCGACCGCCTGTCCGACCACGCCTACCACTGGTGGATCCTCATGGCCAGCGGAGTTCTACACCGCGAAACGGCAGTTCCAGTACGTCGTGCGCTCATGGCGGAACGCGCCACCGGCCTACTGCGGGCGCTGGCGCGAGCCGGGTCGCTCCTTGACGAGACGCGAGCCTCCGACGCGAGTCGCTCGCCTCGCCCAGCAGTGGTCCACCACAGCCGCCGCGCGTCATGCCTTTGTCGTCGCCGGGGCGACCGCGGAGTTCGAGCCGATCCAGAGGCGAAAGCGATCGCGCCATCGGGCCGGCGCCGCGATGACGAGATGCGCGCATCTGGCGAATACCAAGAGGCGGATCACCGCCTAGCCATACACCTGCTTTGATGCGAACGCGGTACTTCCCCTACTTCGCGGAGGAGCAGTCCGGCGACCCGCGCAGCGGAGTGCTGCGTCTCGTCCGCAGCGGGAGCCAGCGAAGCTTAGGAGGAGACGCCTGCTTTCATGGACGGCGGGCAGCTTTTCTCCATTCGTCTCCTTGACCCGTGTTACTGTGTCTTTGTCCTCCAGGTCGGTTGTCGGTTGGGGGTATCTACCGCTGGGGTCATCTCCGGCTAGAAGGGCAAGTCGCTTGCTTCGAATGCCGCACGGGCCGGTCCGTCGTCGCATCGCCGCGATGGTCGCCGCCTCGTTGCTCGCGATCAGCGGGGCTGTCGTCTTGGATGACGCGCCTGCCGCCGCCGCTCAGAGCGATTTCGCGGTCATCTACGGCGTCGGGGCGAACCGCACGCTCCACGCGTCGGGTCGTTTACCCAAGGCCCCGAGAGGGGCTCGGGCGCTGCTTGAGACCCGGTCGGGCAAGAAAGGCAATGTCCGTAGTGCAGCCAAGCTGCGCAGCGGCCAGTTCAGGCTGCGCTGGAGGTATCCCTCCCGGACGCGCAGCCTGATCGTGCGCGTCAGGGTGCTCGCGGGCGGCAAGAGCAAGCAGTCGCTGGCCGTCGGTAAATGGCAGACGTTCCCGGTCGCCAAAATGCCCAAGCCGCGACCGATCGCCAAGGTGCATACCAACCAGGTCGCCTCGATCCCGGCCCCAGGCCAGCCTGGGAAGGTTGTCCTCAAACGCAACGTGCGGGTCTCACGCGGCCAGGTGATCGCGCTCGGCGCCAGCACCGAGACGCCCAACGGGCTGCTCGCCCGCGTCACCAGCGTGGCTCGGTCCAAGCGACAGACGGTCGCAGACACCGTGCCCACGACCCTGCCCGAGGTGCTACCTGTTGGCGCAATGGACGTCACGATGCCCGAGACATCACTGTCCGCCGGGCAACGTGCGAGGACGAGAGCCGGTGGTGTGGGGGCGGCCCTGGGCAAGGCGTTCTCCTGCCAGAACTCCCAGACGATGCAGGCCAGCGCCTCGGCCTCGCTGTCTGCGGGGCTACGGTTGCAGGCCGGCTGGAAGTGGGGGTTTCCGCCGAAGATCACCGCCCGCTTCGAGGGCAGCGTCACCGCTGGCGCGGAGCTGGCGGCCAGCGTGACCGGAGAAGCGTCGTGCACGCTCAACCCCACGCCGATCCTGCCCAAGCCGGTGAGTCTTGGCGTCTACACGTTTGACGTCGGTGTCCCCGTGGTGCTTCGCCCCCAGGCCCAGATCTACCTGGCCGCCAACGCCGAGGTCAAGGGCAGCTTGGCGACCAGCCTGAAGGCCTCGGTCACCGCCACCGCAGGCGTCAAGTACGACGGCCAGAATTTCAAGCCCATCGGCGGCCTGACGCCGAGGTTCACCTACCAGCCGCCCACCCTCTCGGCCAGCGGCAGCGCTCAGGCGTCACTCGCGCCGACGATCGATGTGCTCTTCTACGGGGTCAGCGGGCCGCGCATCGACTTCACCGCAGCGCTAAAGCTTCAGGCCGACGCGAACGCCAACCCGTGGTGGCGGCTGACCGCGCCGCTCAGTCTCGGAGCCCAATTGCGGCTTGACGTCTGGAAGCTACATCTCGCCTCACCGCGATTGAGAGTGTGGTCGGCCGAGCCTCAGATCGCCGCAGCCCCGGGCCCCTTCGCACAACCGCCGGGCGGTGGCCCAGCTGGCGCTGGCAGCCCGCCGGCTGGCGGTGGTGCCGGCTCGGGACCAGGCGGAGGTGGGCCGGGACCCGGCGGAGGCGCGAGCAGCGCGACGTCAGTGGCTGCCGGTTACAACAACTCGTGCGCGGTGCTCGTTGATCGCACGATCAGATGCTGGGGGGACAACAGCCACGGGCAGCTTGGGAATGGCACCACAGCCGACAGCTCGACGCCGGTGCCCGTGAGCGGCATCACTAACGCGACGGCGGTCTCCGCCGGCGACTCAGACGCGTGCGCGCTGCTCAGCGACGGCACAATCAGATGCTGGGGCGACAATTTCGCCGGACAGCTCGGGAATGGCACCATGGGGACCGGGAGCTCGACACCGGTCGCGGTGAGCGGCATCACCACCGCTACCGCGATCATTGTCGGCACCGACTACGCATGCGCGCTGCTGTCAGACGCCACGATCAAATGCTGGGGCTACAACTACCACGGACAGCTCGGGAATGGGCAGTCCGGGAATGGGACGGCGGGGCCCAGCAGCTCAACCCCGGTCGCGGTGAGCGGCATCACCAACGCGACCGCGGTCACCGCCGGCGGCGATAGCTCGTGCGCGGTGCTCACCGATGGCACGGTCAGATGCTGGGGCGGCAACTACTACGGGACGCTTGGAAACGGCACCAATACCGACAGTTCGACCCCGGTTGCGGTGAGCGGCATCACCAACGCGAGCTCGGTCACCGCCGGCACCCAACACGCCTGCGGGCTGCTCACCGATAGCACGATCAAATGCTGGGGCTACAACTACTACGGCCAGCTTGGAAACGGCACCAATACCGACAGTTGGACCCCGGTCGCGGTGAGCGGCATCACCAACGCTACCG
>JALZAI010000402.1 GCA_030948475.1 Actinomycetota bacterium | reverse complement strand
CACATCGTGGCCAAGATTCGACAGGTGCAACGACGTGGGCCAACCACAGAAACCGTCGCCGCCCAGAACCATTACTCTCAACGTGGACAGCTCCTCATCTCGGTCGCCTCGGTCAGCGTTCCTGCCGGACCAAAGATACCAAGACCCTTAGAACGTGTTTGGTAAGGCGGTCGGCGCGCCTGCGCGGCGGTGCCGCACGGTGAGCTGATCTTTGGTGGATGGTGTCGAGACGGAGCTATCCCTCGGATCTGAGCGATGCGCAGTGGGCGGTGATCGAGGGTCTGGTTCCGCTGGTTCGTTCCGGCGGCCGGCCGGAGAAGCATCCGCGGCGCGCGATCGTGAACGCGATCTTCTATGTGGTGCGGACCGGTTGTTCGTGGCGGCAGTTGCCGCACGACTTTCCGCCGTGGCAGACGGTGTTCTGGTACTTCAAGCAGTGGCGTGCGGACGGGACGACCGACCGGTTGCACGAGGCGTTGCGGGACCAGGTGCGCGACGCTGCCGGGCGTGACCCGATGGCCTCGGCCGGCATCGTGGATGCCCAGTCGGTCAAGGGCGCGGACACCGTGGGGGCGGGCAGTCGCGGCTTTGATGCGGGCAAGAAAGTCAACGGCCGCAAGCGACATATCGTAGTGGACACGATGGGGCTGCTGCTCGCGGTGATCATCACGACTGCGTCGGTGCAGGACCGTGACGGCGCCCGCAGCGTGCTGGACCGGCTGCGTTTCACCATGCCCTCGGTGGTGCTGATCTGGGCCGACGGCGGCTACGCCGGCAAGCTGCTGGGCTGGGCCCGGGACCGGCTGCGCCTGACGGTCGAGATCGTGCGCAAACCGCTGCGGATCAAGACCTTCCAGGTCCTGCCGCACCGCTGGGTCGTCGAACGCACCTTCGCCTGGATCACCAAGTGCCGCCGCCTCAACCACGATTACGAACGGCTTCCTGAACACTCCGATGCCGGATCAAATGGGCGATGATCGGACTGATGACCCGCAGGATCAGCCCCACCCCAGGCCGCCGACCATGGCAACCCTCGACCACTCATTGAGAGTTACCAAACACATTTTTAGGCCAAACCATCAACCGGCGTGGCGGCCGGGAGATGCGCCGCTCGACCCGCTCGGATGAACCCGCACGTGACGTCACGGAATTCAGCTTGGCGGTCCTGCTCTCGGTCATCGCGAACCCCGGCCCGTTCACGCCTGGCTCCCCGTCTGCACCCCGTGCTGCGCGCGTGCGGTCCGCTCAGCAAAGGAACGTTCGCCGTCGAGCCAGATTTCGCGCCCGCTCACATAGAATGGGTGCCAAGGCTTGTAAGGGCCAGCCCAATGAACGATCCTCGCCGTGTCGGGCACGACCTCGAGCCGAATCAGCCGGTTCCAGTCCGCCCCGACGTCATGACGAGACCCACCCGTGTACAGATTCACCACCACCTGGCCGTTGACGCCGTAGGTCTGCACCATCGGCAGATAACGGCCGCAGAAGTCGTCCGCGCGCATCTTGGCGAGGTCCATCACCATGACGCCGGCGTTGAAGATCTCAAAATCGAATGAATGTTCGGCATGACTGCGGATGACCAGCTCGCGCGCCAACGCCTTAGCGCCCGCGCGGCGCAAGCGGCCGGCGCTTCGCCGAATCGTCTGGAACCCGCTGAGAAACCGCGGCTGCGGCTCGGAGGAGGCGGCGATGGCCGTGCCTGACATGTCCACGTCGAACAACTCGCCGAGATCCGACAGGCAAAGCGCGTCAACATCGAAGTGGACGATGCGATCGACGTCGCCGAGCAGCACCGGAAGCAGAGTCCGGTCCATCGTCGCCGACGTGACCCACCCGTTCATCCCGGGGATCGGACCGTAGTCGACGTTGTCCGTCGGCAACCACACGAACGACACGGAGGGGAACAACCGCGCCATTCGGGCGAAGTCATCGCTCCCGTGTTCGCGGCAGAGCACGAACGCGCGTACAGGGCGGTCCGTGTGGCTCACGATCGAGTCCAGGACGACATCGAGCTGGTGCTTGTATTTCGCGTCGAGGGAGAGTTCGACGCTGACCTCGGTACCCAGCCCGGTCTCGGTGCGCTCGACGGTTACCGACCCGGACCGGATCACGTCGCAGACCCGCTCGATGTCGAAGTCCAGCTGCGGGCGCACGGTCGTGCCCCGGAGCCGGCCCTCGGCCGTGGCGACGTCGGCGGCGCATGCCTCGCGCCAGATCTCATAGACCTCGTCCTCGGTCCGGCCCGCTACGACGGCTGCCAGAACTGCGGCCAGGTTGTCCGAGATGCGCCGATCCATGACGTCGAGGTCCGCGTCGGAGATCCCGTCCAGATCTTCCAGGTCGGCGCCCGACGGCCCATCGCTCCGGAATTTGGCCTTCCCCCCGACAGCGCGTGCCGCAAGATACTCCCGCACATCCGACGTCACCGTCGGGACGACGGCGTCCCGACAGCCGCGCAGCACGTCCGCGGCGGCGGCAAGATCGTCGGCGAGGTCGTCGCGGCGAGCCCCATCTCGCGCTAGTCGCTGCGCCTGGTCGCCATCCCCGCGACGCGACGGGTCGATCAC
>JALZAI010000396.1 GCA_030948475.1 Actinomycetota bacterium | reverse complement strand
GGGCACGTTGCCGTGCCCGGCCCCCCTCAGAACCGGACGTGCCAGTTTCCCGGCATCCGGCTCAAGCGAGCCCTGGTGGGCTGGTAGGCGGGCAGAAGTGCCGGGCCACTGCGGTGGCCGCAGTTGGCGTGTATGAGACGGTTGTCAGCCTCGTCCGATGTGCCAGCCTCCGGTTTGACGATCGTGATCGCCGTGCGGGCGGCCGTCGGTCTTGCAGATCGGACAGCATCCGTCCTGGGCCTTGAGCAGCCGCAGGGTGGTGTTGTTGATCGGCAGGGTTGGCCGGCGTCTTCGTCGGGCCCAGTAGTCGGCCAGCGCGGGGTCGTCGGGTGACGCCCGTTGCCAGACGGTCTGGTGTCGGACGATGTTGGTCCAGGCAAAGCGGTGCATGTAGGAGCCGCCTTGGCGGTCGCCGAACACCCACCGGTCTTGCCTGGCCTTGTTGAACCTCCCGAAGTACCGGGTGAAGATCCAGGACTTCGGCTTGTTCGCGTGGCTGCGGACGGCCCATTTGTAGGTGAGCCGCCAGAGGTAGCTGTCGAGATCGCCGAAGATCTCGCCCGCTACGTGTGTCCGGTAGTAGTTGGCCCAGCCCCGGATGATCGGGTTGAGCCTCCTGATCACGGCCTTGGCGCTGTGGCCCAAGAGGGAACGCAGCTCGGTCCGCAATCGTGCCCGGATCCGTCTGATCGCCGCCTTGCTCGGTTTGATCAGCAGCTTGCCGCCATATCGGCGGACGTTGAATCCCAGGAAGTCGAAGCCGTCCGCGAGGGTGACGACGCGCGTCTTGTCCTCGTTGAACGCCAGACCCCTTGGCGTCAGCCAGGCGGCGAGCTTGGCCTTGACCTCGAGCGCTTCCTGCCGGGTGTGGCAGAGAGCGACGAAGTCGTCGGCATATTTGATCAGGACCGGGGAGCCCATCACCGCGTTTCCGGCGTTGGTGCCGGTCTGGTAGTAGCGGACCCCGGCGGCCATCTCCATCCCGTGCAGAGCGACGTTCAACAGCAGCGGACTGACCACACCGCCCTGAGGAACACCGTCCTCGGTGCGATGCAGCCGACCTTGTTCGACCACGCCAGCCTTCAGCCATGCGCGGATCATTCCCCTCGCGGGGAACGCGCCGATCATCGTCTGAATGTGATCGTGGGCGATCAGGTCGAACGCCGATGCCAGATCCGCGTCCAGCGCCCACAACCGCTTTGCGGACTTGCCGCTCGCGGTCGCGTGGACGGCCTGGATCGCGTCCTGGCAGCCGCGGCCGGGCCGGAATCCATAGGACCTCGGCTCGAACCGCGCCTCCCACTCAGGCTCCAGCGCGTTCACGACGCGGGCCTGGTGGACCCGGTCGATGATCACGGGAATCCCGAGCAGGCGCCGCTTGCCGCCCGGCTTGGGGATGTACACCCGTCTGACCGGCATCGCCTTGAACGGCTCGGTGTTCTGCTGCACCCTGTCGACCAACTGCATCTTGGCCTCCGGGGTCAGCACCACCTCGCCGTCCACGCCTGCCGTCAGGCGACCGGCATTGCGCTCCGTCACCCGCCGCACGCTCAACAGCGTGTTCGCGCGCGAACGGAGCATCAACTTCTGCAACCGGCGGACCCTCGGAAGGTCCCCCGCCTTCGACGCCGTGAAGATCCGCTGCCGCAATCGCCGTACGTCCGCCTCCACGCGCCGCCAGTCAACCTGGCGCCAGCGCAGAGCGGCGTCCTCTGGTCCACTCACCACCACGGCCGAGGCCGTCGCAGCGTCCAGCTTGTCCTTCGGTTCCGGGATCTCGGTCATCTTTCTCCTCACAGGCTCACCTGACCGCGTCAGCACCCTTTCGGGCCCGGGCACCAGGCCCGGTATCCGGCCGGTTATGCGGGGCCGCCAGCTGGAGGAGCTGGCTACTGGTCCCGGTTTCCCGTTGCGTTTCCGCTGCCGGCGTTCGCTTCTCGGTCATCCCACACCCGCCAAGGGATCGGCTCTCCTCACGGTCGGCCCACCGACCCCCACGGGGCCGGACCCAGACGGGGTTACCGCGTTCCGCACGCACGAGCTGCGACCGGGGTGGGTGCCCCCTGTGCCCCGAGGACGACGGTGCTCATCCCGGACTGAGGCGCGTTCTCAGCCGGCGCCTGCCGCTTCCCAGCGGCTCGTCCCTAAACCCCGCCACAACATCCCATCATGCGAGGCTCCGCTTCACGAGGCATCAAACAGGGGTTCACGTCATTCACCCGTCCGGTCTTCCCCTCGCCCGCGCCCCCGGGATGGAACCAGCGGCGCTTCGGCTTCCCCCTGAGCTTCGCACCCCGCCGTTACCGGCAGCGCACGTCAGGGGCGGGGACAGGCCATCGAGCACGGACCTGGAACTACTCGCTCACATCAGCTGATCCTCCAATCGGTAGTTCACTCGTGTCGTGCGACTTCGCGTCGCACCGCGCAAGGCAGGGCGCTGCTCACGCCGGCAGTGATGCTCGTCGTGGAGCGAAAGCGGGACCTTTACTTCGCTGCCGGATCCGGCGGAATGCAGCAGCCTGATCGCCTCTCAGCAGGTGGCGTGAGACTTCCACCTCTTCGTGAAAGGAGAAGTCTGCTCACGGCCCGATCGGACGCTTGCTTGTCGCGCAACGCGATCGTCCGACGAGCCGGCTGCCTGACGATCGCGTTCGTGGCGTAGCAGTCATTTGCAGCCGCCAAGCCCGACAGTCCCTTTGTCGCCAATCCCGAATCGCACCCTCAGGAGGTCGAACTCCGTTCTTCGGTTCGGGACCACCTCGGGACGCTCGGTCGTGCCCGAGCCGGTGATGCGGTACGTTCAGTGTGTGAGCAATCGGATGATATATAGAGCGTTGGCGGGTCCCGCCGTGCTGGCAAGTATCGGACTCTTTGTCGCGACTACACCCGCGGCCGCGAAATCCGCGTGTCGCACCGTTCGCGTCTCGACGTCAAAACAGTCGAAGATCACGGTAACGCCGTGCGAGCGAATCAACATCGGGTTCGAGATCGGAACGCAGGGCGAGACGTTTCCCGTTTGGGACGTGTCCAGGCGGCCAGCTAAGAAGGTCTTGAAGTACGTACGCGGCGGCTACGAGAACACGAATAACACCAATGGCACTACCACGCAGTATTTCCTTTACAAAGCCGTCGGAAGGGGCCAGACGACGGTGAAGTTCTGCGAGTCGACTGCCTCAATATCCGGGTGCCTCGAGACCTACAAGCTGCAAGTGACCGTTCGGCGGGCGCGGCGGTAGCGACGACGCAATCGCGCTCCTGACCGTCCCCGGTCGAGCCGTGCCGCGCAGCATGCTCGATGCGGGCAAATGTCGCGTGCGGCCTTATGCAGGCTTGACCGCGCCCGACCCCGTTCGCGCGACGCAGAGCCGTAGGACACGGTGTCGGCCGCCGGACTGCTTACCACGAACGCGCTCGTCAGCGCCCGCGCCGCCGGACGAGTCCTACCGCGTGAATCCGAGCGCCCGGGTCAACACGAGCCTGGCCCCGCTCGCTGCTGCTTTGTCGCCAAACCGGCAGCCAGGAGCCGACTTCTGCTTTACGGCCTGCCGCAGTGCGCAGTCCCCGAGAGGTGCGCTCCAGTTCAGGTCGCCGCGGCCGCGCCGGCCGGCTTCCCAGCTCGTCCCCGCGAGTTTGAAGAACGCGTCGATCTCCTCGGCGCCGCGCCGCGTCTGCTCGGTCGGGACATCGGGATGCCCCGCCTAGTTGTCACTTGGTGCCACGTTCCTTAACAG
>JALZAI010000372.1 GCA_030948475.1 Actinomycetota bacterium | reverse complement strand
TGCCCGATCCGCGCGCGCAGCTCGGGGTCGTCGTAGTAGGAGTCCGGGGCGTCGAGGAACTCCATGCCCCGCAAGCGCATCTCGTCCACCGAGCGCAGGATGTCGTTGGTCGCCAGCGCGATGTGCTGGCAGCCGGCCGCGCCGTAGAACTCGAGGTACTCGTCGATCTGCGACTTGCGCTTGCCCGGCGCCGGCTCGTTCAGCGGGAACTTGACCCGGTGGTTGCCGTTCGCGACGACCTTGGACATCAGCGCCGAGTAATCGGTGGCGATGTCGTCGCCGACGAACTCCGCCATGTTCACGAAGCCCATGACCCGGTTGTAGAAGTCCACCCATTCGTCCATGCGGCCGATCTCGACGTTGCCGACGCAGTGGTCGACGGCCTGGAACAGCCGCTTGTCCGGCATTGCCATGGACGAGGCCTTCGCGACGTAACCGGGCAGGTAGACGCCGTCATAGCCGGAGCGGTCGATCAGGGTGTGCCGGGTCTGGCCGTACGCGGCGATTGCGGCCATGCGCACCGTGCCGTGTGCGTCGGACACGTCGTGCGGCTCGTCCAGGATGCTCGCGCCCTGCGCGCGCGCGTGCGCCACGCACCGGTCGACGTCCGGTACCTCGAGGGCGAGGTCGACGACGCCGTCACCGTGGGCGCGATGGTGATCGGCATAGCGGCTGCTCGGGTCGACCGTTCCGAGGATCACGAAGCGGGCCGAGCCCGCGCGTAGCACGAAGCCCTTGTGATCGCGGTTGCCGGTCTCCGGGCCGGTGTAGCCGACCAGGGTCATCCCGAACGCGTGCTGGTAGAAATGCGCGCTCTGGGTCGCGTTGCCGGAGACGAATACGACGGCGTCCAGCCCGGTGACCGGGAATGGGTCGGCGCTCTCGTCGTAGTCGACGAGGCCGACGAGTTGGGTGAGGCGCTCGACGGTGAGCGCGGCGGCTCGCTCGTCGGGGGTAAGGTCGATGCTCGTCATGCAATCCAGCGTCCATTGCCTGACGCGACCATGCAACCGTACGGCCTGGACCCCGGCACTCTGCACAGACTGCGTACCGAGTTCTGCACTTGACCGAACACATTGCTCAGCTTCGTCCCCCAACCTGATTTACCCGCCGCGCCTCACCGAAGCGCGCGAGCGCCGGCCCTAGCCTGTGAGCCGTGTCCACCTACCTGGCGGTGTTCGCGATGGTCACGGCCTGCCTCGCGCTGGTCGCGTCCTACATAGCGATGCGCACGCTCGCGAGGCTACGTCGGGCCACCGCGATCCTCGAGCGCGGGCCCCGCAGTTCGCCGACCCACGAGTCACTGCTCGAGGCAACCACCCGTCACGCTCAGCGCACAGCGAACGTGGCCGAGGAGTTGAAGTCGCTGCGCGCCTACGTGGAACGGGTCCGGGAGGCAGGCGAATCGGCGGAACGGGCCCGCAGCGATCAGACGGCGAGGGCGTTGCGGCATGTTGCGCTCGTGCGCTACGACGCGTTCGCTGAGATGTCCGGGCGCACCTCATTCTCCCTTGCCCTGCTCGACGAGCGCGGCGACGGCGTGACGATCAGCGCGATCACCGGACACACCGGAACCCGCATGTACGCCAAGGGCGTGGCCGACGGAAAGGGCGAGCACCAACTCTCGCCGGAGGAGTCGCAGGCCGTCTCGTCCGCGCGCGACAAGCACCGCAATCCGCTGCCGAACCGACGCGCGTCCTAGCGGTCAGAGATAGAGCCCGGTGCTCTCCTCGATCCGCTCGGAGGCAATGGCGTGCAGGTCGCGCTCACGCAACAGCAGGTACTCGTCACCTGCGATCTCGACCTCGTGGTGGTCGTCCGGGCTGAACATCACCCGGTCTCCGGGCTGCACCGCGCGTACGTGGTTACCGACGGCCAGCACCTCGGCCCACACCAGCCGCTTGGCCACGCTCGCAGTTGCCGGAATCAGGATGCCGCCGGACGAGCGCCGTTCGCCCTCGTCGCGCGGCTCGCGGACGAGCACGCGGTCGTGCAGCATCTTGATCGGGAGCCGGTCGGTCACGGCCGAGCCTCGCCGCGCTCGCTCACGGCCGAGCCTCGCCGCACTCGCTCGGCCGCCATAGGCCGACGACATCGGTTCGCTCGCAAGCTTCGTTCACGAAGCCCAGCCTAGGACGGCGGCCGCGGCACGGCACGGCGACGTTGCGATACCGAATCGAATTCCCAGCCCGTGGGATCAGGCTCGGACGATGAGCTAGTCTCGGGTCCCTCATCCGGCTCGGCCTCGTGTTCCGGGCGCGCCATGCGTCCCGCGCCGAGGTCGGCATTCGGCGCTGTAGAGAGGACGACACACCGGTGACACCCATTCGGACCAAGGGGTTGGTACTCGGGGTCGCGGCCTTGCTCGCGGTATCGCTCAATGCGTGCGGTACGGGCAAGAAAAGCGGCAGCAAACCGTCGAGCGGCTCGAGCAGCGGTACCGGGGCGCCGACGTCGGGCGGCAAGCCAATCACGATCGGCACCACCGACCAAGTGATCGCGCTCGACCCGGCAGGTTCCTACGACAACGGTTCGACGCTGCTCGAGACCAATGTCTATCAGTACCTGATGAGTGTGCCGCAGGGCAGCAAGAAGCTCGCACCGGACGCTGCGCAGAGCTGCGGGTTCACCAACCCGAAGACCTATACCTGCACGCTCAAGGCCAACCAGAAGTTCAGCAACGGCGACGTGATGACCGCGAAGGACGTCGGGTTCTCCTATCAGCGCATCATCAAGATCAACAATCCGAACGGGCCCGCCTCGCTGCTGGCTAACATGAAATCCGTCGCGGCCAAGGGCACCAACACTGTCG
>JALZAI010000368.1 GCA_030948475.1 Actinomycetota bacterium | reverse complement strand
GGGCACTGCTCGCGATGCGACACCGTGATCGAGCCGCGGCTCTCGCTGCAGTGGTTCGTCCGAGTCGCCACCCTGGCGAAGGACGCGGGTGACGCGGTGCGGGCCGGCCGAGTGGTGATCCAACCGGCCTCCCTGGCCCCACGGTATTTCGACTGGGTCGACAACATGCACGACTGGTGCATCAGCCGGCAGCTGTGGTGGGGACACCGCATCCCGGTCTGGTACTCACCCGACGGCGACGACGTCTGTTTCGGCCCGGACGAGACGCCGCCGCGCGGCTGGACCCAGGACGAGGATGTGCTCGACACCTGGTTCTCCGCTGCGTTGTGGCCGTTCTCGACCCTTGGCTGGCCGGGGGACACGGTCGACTTGCGCCGGTACTACCCGACCACGGTGCTGGTCACTGGCTACGACATCCTGTTCTTCTGGGTCGTGCGGATGATGCTGTTCGGCCTCTACGCCATGGATGACGAGCCCCCGTTCGGGACGATCGTGCTGCACGGCCTGGTGCGCGACAGCTCCGGCAAGAAGATGTCCAAGTCGCGCGGCAACGTGATCGACCCGCTGCCCTGGATGGACGAGTACGGAGCCGACGCCGTGCGCCTGTCGCTGCTGCAGGGCGCTAGCCCCGGCAGCGACCAGGCGATCAACGAGGAGTGGGTGGTCGGCGCCCGCAACTTCTGTACCAAGCTGTGGAACGCGACCCGGTTCGCGATGCTCAACGGCGCGACCGTCTCGGGCCCGCTGCCCGGCGACCTGGACGGCGTGGACGCCTGGATCCTGTCCCGGCTGCATCGGGTGATCACCGAAGTGGACGCGCTGTACGAGCGGTTCGAATTCGCCAGGATCGCCGACGTCCTCTACCACTTCGCCTGGGACGAGGTGTGCGACTGGTACCTCGAGCTGGCCAAGGTCACCCTCGCGTCCGCCGAGGCGGCCCCGCGGACCCGGCGAGTGCTGGGCGAGGTCCTCGACGCGTTGCTTCGCCTGCTGCATCCGATGATCCCGTTCGTCACCGAGGCACTGTGGACGGTGCTGACCGGCGGTGAGTCGGTGGTGGTCGCGTCCTGGCCGGCTGTCGACTCGGCGCGCGTCGACGTCGGTGCCGAGGCAGAGATCGAGGCCGTGCAGTCGGTGGTGAACGAGGTGCGCCGATTCCGCAACGACCAGGGCGTGAAACCGTCCGAGGCGATCCCGGCGCGGCTCACCGGCCTGACCGGGAACGAGCGCGGCGTACGGACGCTGCTGCGGCTGGCGGCCCCGAAGGACGGGTTCGCGCCGACGGCCTCGCTGACCACGGCCCGTGGCGTTCTCGTCGAGCTGGATCTCTCGGGCGCCATCGACGTGCCGGCCGAGCGCGCGCGGCTGGAGAAAGATCTCGTGGCGGCCGAGAAGGAGAGCGCCGTCAATGTCGCAAAGCTCGGCAACGAATCGTTCACCTTGAAGGCCCCCGCAGCGGTGGTGGCGAAGGTAGGCGCGCGGGTCGCGGCGGCCGAGGCCGACATCGCCCGAATCCGGGCCGCCCTGACCGCGCTGCCACCGTCCTGACCGGGCGGCCGGTGCGCAGCGGTCCGTAGACTGGCGCGTCGTGGCCGGGACCGAACGGGAGAGGTACGTGGCGCTGCTGCGCCAGGTCGAGGCCGAGATCTTCAACCGGCGCGGCGAGGGGCACATCAACCCCACCAACGAGCGGATGCGGGCGCTCGTCGACCTGCTCGGTGACCCGCAGACCAGCTTCCGCGGCGTCCACATCACCGGGACGAACGGCAAGACCAGCACCGCGCGCATGATCGACGAACTGCTGCGCGGGTTCGGCCTGCGGGTCGGTCGGTACACAAGTCCGCACCTGACCAGCGTCACCGAGCGCATCGTCGTCGACGGGCTGCCAATCAGCGATCGCGCGTTCGTCGAGGCCTACCGCGAACTGGTGCCCTATGTCGAGCTGGTCGACGCGCAGTTCGCGACCACGACCCTACGCAAGCCGCTGTCTTTCTTCGAGATTGTCACCGCGCTCGCGTATTCGATCTTCGCCGACATCCCGATCGACGTCGCCGTGGTCGAGGTCGGCATGGGTGGCGCGTGGGACAACACCAATGTCCTGGACGCCGAGGTCGCCGTCATTACACCGGTCGACCTCGACCACACCGAGTACCTGGGTACGGATGTCGCGTCCATCGCCACCGAGAAGTCCGGGATCATCAAGCCGGGCGCGGCCGCGATCCTCGCCGCCCAGCCGCCCGCCGCCGCCGCTGTGCTGCTGCGCCGCGCCGCCGAGGTGGGTGCGCATGTCG
>JALZAI010000346.1 GCA_030948475.1 Actinomycetota bacterium | reverse complement strand
CTGGGATGGACAGTCGTGGCGCTGCTGGAACGCCGGGCACGTCGCCCCCGCCGAGTGTGGATGATCACCGGCCTGATCGTCCTCGTCCTGTCCCTGTCCGGGCCGCTGTCCGGCCACGGTGTCACGGCCGGCGAGCGGCTCGCACTGATCTGCATGCACCTAGCCGTCGCCGCGGTGCTGGTCCCGGTCTACGCCCACAACCTCGCCGCTGTCAGGCGCAGCCGCCCGCCGGTGGCTTCAGCTCGAGCCGAGGCCGACGAAACTCGTCCCGGCTGATGAAGACTCCGGGAAGCGCGGCACACGATGCTTCGGACTCGTCGTGCGCCCCATCGTGCGCATGACGAGTCCATTGTGGAGGTGGCGGGAATCGAACCCGCGTCCTCCGTCGCTTCAACAGGACTTCTCCGGGCGCAGTGTGCGCTGTCCCTGCTCGGCCCCACCGGTCATGCACACAAGCCGGTGCGACGGGCCCAGCCGCTGTTGGTTGTCCCGTCCTGTCCCGCGGCCGGCCAGGACGGTGAGTCACCTAGCTGATGCCAGCAACCGGGCCGGTGACGGACCCGGGCTGACAGACCTGCTGTCGCTGGTTAGGCAGCGAGAGCGAGATCGGCGCGACTGTTGTCGGCGCTTATTCTGTTTGCGTCGCTTTTTTTACGAGGTCAGCAACGCAATCCTCGGCCCGCTTCTCCTGCCTCGACGTCCGGAGTCGAGACCATTCACCCCCAGGTTGGTGTTACCTGTCCAGCGTACCGGCAGCGGAAAGCCCCAGCAGCCGCACGCCGTTGTCCCAGCAGACGGCGCGCAGCCAGTCGTCACCGAGTTCGAAGCGCTCCAGCGCCACAAGTTGCTCGGCGTACGCGTACGGGATATTGGGAAAGTCGGTCCCGAGCAGGATGCGCTCGGGCAGTGCGCCGAAGCGGGCGATCACGTCGGGGGTCACGGCAGCGAACCGATTCATGAAGTCGGTGCCGATCATCGTCGTGTCGAGGTGCACGTTCGGATGATGCTCGACCAGCTCGCAATGCTCGTGGAAGTCGGGCGTTCCAGCATGCGCGATCACGGCGGTCAGTCGCGGGTGGTTGGCCAGGACCTCGCCGAACGGACCCGGTCCCGTGTGCGCGCCCGGCAGCGGGCCGCTGCCGCAATGCACCACCACAGGCACCGCTGCCTCGGCGAGCAGACCCCACACCTCGTCGAGCAGGCCGTCGCGTGGGTCGTAGGCACCGACCTGCACGTGCGCCTTGAACACGCCCGTCCCGGCTTCGAGCGCCTCGCGGACGTAGCACGCGGCACCCGGCTCGGGATAGAACGTCCCGGTCGGCACGCAGTCCGGGGTCCGCGCGGCGAACTCCCGCGCCCATTCGTTGAGCCAGGCGGCCATCCCCGGCTTGTGCGGATAGACGAGCGCGGTGAATGCCCGCACCCCGACCGAACGAAGCGTCCGCACCCGCGACTCGTCGTCGCCGCGGTAGCGCACCGGCCACGGCGCTCCATACCGGTCGGTCGCGTTGTCGAAGAAGCGCCACACCGCATCCATGACCGGCTGGGGCATGAAATGCGTATGGACGTCGATCAGTCCGGGCAGCCCCAGCCGCGCCCACCATGCGGGAACGTCCGCGTCCCGCACTACATGCCCTTGGCACGGCGTCCGAGCGCGCGCTGCACCTCGCGGTCCGCGTCGCGGCGTGCGAGGTCCTGACGCTTGTCGTAGGACTTCTTGCCGCGCGCCAGGGCGAGTTCGACCTTGACCTTGCCGGCCGTGAAGTACAGCGCCAGCGGGACGATCGTCAGCCCGCTCTCCTTGGTCTTGCCGATCAGCCGGTCGATCTCGCCGCGGTGCAGCAGCAGCTTGCGCGTGCGCCGCGGCTCATGATTGGTCCAGCTGCCCTGCTCGTACACCGGGATGTGTACGTTGCGCAGAAACATCTCACCGTCGTCGATCGTCGCGAACCCGTCGACAAGGGAGGCCCGTCCGAGCCGCAGCGACTTCACCTCGGTGCCGGTGAGCACCAACCCGGCCTCGTACGTGTCCAGGACGGCGTAGTTGTGGCGGGCCTTACGATTCTGCGCAATGATCTTGCGATCGTCCCGCCGATTGCTCGACTGAGACGACTGGGCGGGCATGCCTACAACCGTACGTAGAGGCGCAACGTGATGAACGCGGTGATCCCGGAAAGCACAATGCCGACGATCAGACCGGCACCACCGGCGATCAGGATGTCGTTGATGGACAGGTTCGGGATGACGCCGTTCCTGGTCTGGCCCGCGAACACTCCGTCGAGCACGAAGTGCTTGCCGAGCCCGATGAAGCCGATCGCGATCAACCCGCCCAGCACCACCGCGATGATCGTCTCCAACATGAACGGCAGCTCGGTCATCCACCGGGAGGCGCCGACCAGACGCATGATGCTGGTTTCGTTTCGTCTCTGGTTCGCCGCGACCTGGATCGTGTTCGCGATCAGCAGGATCGAGGCGATCAGTACGACCAAGGCGATGACGATCGAGAACCAGCGCGCACTGTCGATCATCGAAAGCAGCGTCTGGATCGTCGAGATCTGGTTGTTCACCTTGTCCACGCCGCTGACCTGGTCGTACTTGATCGCGAATTTGGCGTAGTCGTTCTTCAGGTCTCTCAGCTTCACCGTGAACGACGCCGGCAGGTCTCCGATCTTCAGGTAACTGGCCAGCGTGGGCTGCTGCTTCTTGCCCAGGTCCAGGGCCTTCTGCTCCGAGACGAACCTCGCCGAGTCGACCATCGGGTCTGCGGTCAGCATCCTGCGCACTGCAGCGATCTGCGCGGCGGTGGTCGCGACGTTGTTCGAGCAGGTCACCGTGCGTTGCGGTTGCCTCTCCCGCTTGGCCAGCTCGTTGTCGGTTTGCTGCTGGTCGTACGCGCTCCCGGTACACAGATAGACCGAAATGTTGATCTTATCTTCGTACGTGGTCTTGAACTTGCTGATCTCGGTGTTGGCCAGGATCGCCGCACCGACAAAACCGAGCGCGATGGCCGTGCTCAAAATCAGCGCGATCGTCATCGCGGCGTTGCGGCGGATCCCAGCGGCGACGCCGGACACAACGAAATTGGCGCGCATGACGTCCTTACTGTCGGCTCAGCTGTTGACGGATCGACGCGGATGGGCGGCCGGTCAGCGGCCGACTCCGTACACGCCGCGGGACTGGTCGCGCACGATCTTGCCGAGATCGAGTTCGATCACCCGGCGGCGCATAGCGTCGACGATGTTGTTGTCGTGCGTGGCCATGATGACCGTCGTCCCGGTGCGGTTGATGCGCTCGAGAAGATTCATGATGCCCTGGCTGGTGTCCGGGTCGAGATTGCCGGTGGGCTCGTCGGCGAGCAACACGAGCGGACGGTTGACGAAGGCTCGGGCGATCGCGACGCGCTGCTGTTCACCACCGGACAGCTCGTGCGGCAGGCGTTGCGCCTTGCCCGTCAGGCCGACCAGGTCGAGCACCTCCGGCACGATCTGTTTGATCGACCTTTGCGACTTGTTGATCACTTCCAGGGCGAAGGCAACATTTCGGTAGACGTTCTTCTTGGGCAGCAGCCGGAAGTCCTGGAACACGCAGCCGATCTTGCGGCGCAGCTCAGGCACCTTGCGCTTGGGGAGCTTGTTCAGGTCACGGCCGTTGACGGTGACCGACCCCCCGTCCGATCGCTCCTCGCGCAGGAGCAGGCGCAGCACCGTCGTCTTGCCAGAGCCGGACTGACCGATGAGAAAGACGAATTCGCCCTTGGCGATGTCCATGGACACCGTGTCGAGGGCAGGGCGGCCCCCAGCCGGGTAGATCTTGCTGACGTTCTCGAGGCGGATCATGCCCTGCCTCGGGTCCTACGTTCACTGTGCTCACTCACGGCAGGCGAGTTTACGTGATCGTTATAGGCCGAGCGCGCACGTCAGCGTCGCGCGCGGGTCGACGGCGGCTCGATTCAGTGCGAAATGCCGCAAACTGCGGGGCCGGCGGTTGCTAGCGTGGACCGCCGTGGGGATGCCCCGAGCCGAGACCGACATGATCGATCCGGCGTCCGCTCCGGACGCCGCGTTGATCACCGCGCGGGCGCTAACCAAGCGGTTCGGGACCTTCACCGCCGTCGACGGCATCGACTTCGAGGTGCGCCGGGGCGAAGCATTCGGGTTTCTGGGCCCGAACGGCGCCGGCAAGAGCTCCACGATGCGGATGATCGGGTGCGTAGCACCCGTCACGTCCGGCCGGCTGAGCATTCTCGGCATGGACCCGGCCACCCAGGGTCCGCAGATCCGCGCCCGGCTCGGCGTCGTCCCGCAGCAGGACACGCTCGACACCGAATTGCGGGTACGCGAGAACCTCTACATCTACGGTCGTTACTTCGGGATGCGCCGGACGGAGCTAACCGCGAAGGTCGACGAACTGCTCGAGTTCGCGCAGCTCTCCGATCGCGCGAAGTCCAAGGTCGAGCCCCTGTCGGGCGGCATGAAACGGCGTCTGACCATCGCCCGCTCGCTCATCAACGACCCCGAGATCCTGCTGCTCGACGAGCCGACCACCGGCCTGGACCCGCAGGCGCGCCACGTCCTCTGGGACCGCCTGTACCGCCTGAAGCAGAGCGGAGTCACGCTCGTCCTCACCACGCACTACATGGACGAGGCCGAACAGCTCTGCGATCGGCTGGTGGTGATGGACGGCGGGCGCATCGTCGCCGAAGGGTCTCCGTTCAGCCTGATTGCCGATCATTCCACCCGCGAGGTTGCCGAGTTGCGGTTCGGCCCCACTCACACCGGCGAGGCGGCGCGCCGGCTGGCGTCGGTCATCACCGGTGAGCGCGAGCGTGTGGAGGAGCTGCCCGACCGAGTGCTGCTCTATGTCCACGACGGCGAGGACGCTTTACGTCGCTCGCACGAGATCGGCCTGTCGCCGATCTCGTCGCTGGCGCGCCGCAGCACGCTCGAGGATGTGTTCCTGCGGCTGACCGGACGGAGCCTGATCGACTGATGACCGCCGCTGCGCCCCGGCCACGCTCGTCGTCCTGGCACGTGGTCGAGTACAACCTCGCCGCGGCCCGCAGCTTCTGGACGAGCATGCTGGTGGTCGG
>JALZAI010000307.1 GCA_030948475.1 Actinomycetota bacterium | reverse complement strand
CGCCCGCACCGTCCGCAGATGGCCAGGCCTTGCAGCAGCGCGGGCCCTTCGCGGGCCGGGCCGCGGTCGCGTTCGGTGCCGCGAGCTGCGGCGTTGGCTAACAGCACCTGCTGGTTGGTCTCGAACTGCTCCCAGCTCAGGTAGCCGGGGTGGGCGTCGGGGAACAGCGCGGTCCACTGCTCGCGGGGGACGGTGAGGAAGGTTTTCTTCCCGTCCGGGGTGCGTGCTTCGCGGCGCCGGCCGTAGACGAAAGCACCGGCGTAGCGGGGGTTGTGCAGGGTGCGCAGCACCTGCCAGTGGCTCAGTGCCGTCCAGGTGAGTTCGCCCTTGTGGGCGCCCTTGCGGATCCGGACCGGGAACAGCAGCCCGTCGCGGGCGAAGTCCTGCACCACCGCGCGGGCCGAGCCGGTGCGGGCGAACACGGTGAACAGGTGGCTGAGCGCGTCGCGCACACCGGCGTCGGGATCGAGCACCACCCGCTCGGCCGGGTCGTAGACCAGTCCGACGGGTAGGCCCATCTTCAGTTCGCCGCGGCGGGCCTTGGACAGCTGCCCGCCGCGCAGCCGGGCCCGGATGAAGTGCAGCTCGGCCTCGCTCATGGTGCCTTTCAGGCCGAGCAGCAGCCGGTCGTTGAACTCGCCCGGGTCATAGAGGCCGTCTTCGTCGCAGATCAGCGTGCCGGACAGTGCGCAGATCTCCAGCAGCCGGTGCCAGTCGGCGTTGTTGCGGGCCAGTCGGGACACCTCCAGGCCCAGCACGATCCCGGCCCGGCCCATGCCGACCTCGGCGACCAGGCGCTGGAACCCTTCCCGGTCGGTGGCCGAGGCGCCGGACTGGCCCTGGTCGCAGTCGATGGTGATGACCTGTTCGGCCGGCCAGCCCAACGCGATCGCGCGTTGCCGCAGCGCGTACTGCCGGGTCGCGGACTCGGTGTTGGTCAGCACCTGGCGCAGCGTGGACTGCCGTACATAGAGGTAGGCGGTGCGGGACAGATGCGCGCCGGTCACCTTCGACGCCGACACCGACGCTGGTGTCGACGCTGGTGCCGTGGTCATGGTGGTCACCGCGCCTCACCTCGCCGCGACGGCGCCCAGCGCCATCGACGCGAGCGCCTGGACCAGCCGATCCGCTGCGCTGATATCGACAGGTGGCGGACTCGCCCTGGTTGGCGCGGGTGGGCTGGCCGGCGCACTGACCGTGAGCCAGGCGCGTAGCCAGGCCGCGACGCCATGGTGTTGCAGCACTGCCAGCCCGGCCCGCCACCCGTCGGCCTCGCCAGCAAGTGCCCGCCGACGCAGCTGCTCGTACCGCGCAACATCCGCCGCCTGGCTGTCGTCCCGGTCGTTGTCATCGCGCTCATCGCTGCTCTCCACTTTTGGGCACGCGGGCCAGCGCCCGCTCCACCGAGCGCGGATGCACCCGGATCCCGAACCGCTCGCCGATGCGCTGCGCCAGCTGCACCGACCGCACCGTCGGATCGTCCTCGCGGATCTGGCGGGCGAACGCGACGACCTGTTCGGTGAGCTTGTGCGCCCGCCGCGGACCGGGCCGAGCCGGCACCAGCGCAGCTAGGCCGCCTGCGTCGACCGCCGCCGCGGCCTCATAAAACGAGGGGCGGGAGAACCCGAACGCCGCCGCCGAGCGGCTCACTGGCGCCCCGTCGACCCGGACCCGGCGAACCATCTCGTACTTCACCTGCACCACGTCCCGGGCATCGAAGAACTCCGACGCCACGAACCCCTCGTCGCTCACGTCCTGCGGGCGCGGGTTCAGGCTGCGCTCGGCCCGCAACGCCTTCACCTTCGGATCCTGCTGCTTCCTCGCCACCACAGCCTCCTGAATCACAATCATGTAAGTATGATTATGCCGTCGCGTGTTACCGGGTCAAGAACATACGGTCGTGTCGCCCTATGTTTCAGGTGTTCTGAAAGCACGAGTAGACGCTGACAACTCGATGAGGCATAATTAGCCTTACACCGACGGCAGAATTGACCTTACACACGAGCTGCGCCGTTGCTGCACAAACCGTCGATCAACCCGGCCAACACCAGCAAGTCCGCCACCCGGAACGCACAGCGCCCAGCGGCAACGGTCACGAACACATCCGCCTCGAGCGCGTCGGTCCAACCCACCGGCAGCGAGTGCTGCACGCCGACCTCGTCGAGGAAGAACACCCGATCCTGCGACCAATTCTGCCGCACGCTCAAGAACACGAACTCGCGGCCGTGCCACGGATGGAACGGGTGCGTCACCCGGACACTCCGACCCCGATCATCGGGATCGGGAGCGGTTGACGACACGGGATAACGCTTACGCGGAGCGCTGGGTCGGCACGATTCGGCGCGAATGCCTGGATCGGATGTTGATCTTTAGTGAGCGGCAGCTCGTGCGTGTGCTAGCCGAGTACGAGACGCACTACAT
>JALZAI010000275.1 GCA_030948475.1 Actinomycetota bacterium | reverse complement strand
CGACAGCACCCCGTGGATGCGCTGGCGGTTGTCGGCGGTCGCGGCGAGGGCGTCCTGGACGGCCCGGCTGAGCATCTCGGCCTGGGTGTCGAGCAGCGCCAGGTAGAGCTCGAGCTTGCCGGGGAAGTGCTGGTAGAGCACCGGCTTGGAGACGCCGGCGCGCTCCGCGATGTCGTCCATCGCCGCAGCGTGGTAGCCGTTGGCGACGAAGATCTGCTGGGCAGCGGCGAGCAGCTGCTTGCGGCGTGCCGAGCGGGGCAGCCGAACGCCGCGGGTTAGCTCGGACGAACCGGCGCGCGACACCGCTCAGACTGTACTAGCGGGCGGCTGCGCGCGCCGTCAGCTGGGTTCGCACGCCGTCCTCAAGCGTGCCCGCGAACAGGTCGCCGAACTCCTCGACCCGATCGAGCACCTCGCCGGCAGTGAACCGCAACGGCGCGGCCGCGGCCACCTCGTCCCAGCTCACCGGCGTCGACACGGTCTGCTCGTCCCGCGCACGCAGCGAGTACACCGCGACCGTGGTCTTGGCCGGGTTGTTCTGGCTCCAGTCGACGAGAACCTTGCCCGGACGAAGCGACTTGGTCATGCGCGACACGACAAGTCCGGGATGCTCCTGCTCGAGCTGCTTGGCCAGCGCATGCGCATACCGCGACGGGATCTCGGGGTCGTCGACCTCGATCGGCGCGCTGACCTGCATGCCCTTCGAGCCGGACGTCTTCGCGAACAGGGTCAGGCCGTCCTCGGCGAGCAGGTCGCGCAGCAGAAGTGCGACCTGGCAGCATTCGGCGACCGCAGCGGGCGGGCCGGGGTCCAGGTCGAAGACGAGCAGGTCGGTGCGCGGTTTTCGAGCCCGCCGCGGCACGAGCCACTGCGGGACATGCAATTCCAGTGCCGCGAGATTGGCCAGCCGGACCAGGCTGGCCAGCTCCTCGACGATAACGTAGTCGATCGTCTCGCGATTCTTCGTCGACCCCGGAACCGGCAGAGTGACGGTGCGCACCCAATCCGGGGTGCCGCGCGCGGCGTTCTTCTCGAAGAAGAACTTCTCGTCCACTCCATTGGGGTAGCGCTTGACCGTCAGCGGGCGATCAACCAGGTGCGGCAGCAACACGGGTGCGATGCGCGTGTAGTAGTCGATCACCTCGCCCTTGGTGAACCCGGTCTGCGGATAGAGCACCTTGCCGAGGTTGGACAGCTGCAGTTGCCGCCCGTCCACCTCGACCGTGAGTTTCTCGGATTTCTCGCGTGCCATCAGCCCATCGCCTCGTCCGCGGTCTTGTCGGTACGCAGCCGGTGAAACACCGGATGCCGAAGTCGTCCCTCCGAGGTCACCATGGCGTAGCGCACCTCGACCACGACCTCCGGCTCGACCCAGTGCGTGCTGCGTCCCGGGCTGGGTGGCGGTTCGGAGTCGAGCGGGCAGCTCGCGCGCTCGGTGAGTCGGCGCTGCAGATCAGCGGCGCTGCGTCCGGCGAGCCCGCTGCCTGCCTTGCCGGCGAAGCCCAGCGCGCCGTCTAGCCACGACGCGAGCACGAGCGAGCTGAGCCGGTCCTCGCCGGTCGGCGCCTCCCAGCCGACGACGACGAAGTCCCCAGTCCGCTCGAAGCGCAGCTTCACCCAGTCACGCGAACGCTGACCCGGCCGGTACGCCGAGCTGAGCCGCTTGGCGAGGACGCCTTCCAGGCCGTGCTGGCGCGCCGCGGCCTCGGTGGCCGGGCCATCGTCGAAGGACGGGCTGAGGGTCCAGGTTTCGTCCGCGCCCAGCCAGCGCTCGAGGGTGGCGCGCCGCTCGCGGTACGGACGCGCCGTGAGGTCGACACCGTGGCGGCGCAGCACATCGAATACGACATAGGTGACCGGTGTGTGCTCGGCCAACCGACGGGCCTCGGTCTTCGCCCGCACGTGCATCCGGGTCTGCAGCGCCTCGAAGGACGGTCCGCCCCCGACAAACGCCACGATCTCACCGTCGAGCAGCGCGTCTCCCGTCCCTGCCGCTTGCGCGAGCAGTTCCGGATAGGCTGTGGTGACTTCGTTGCCAGCGCGGCTGTAGAGGCGGGCGCCGCGTTCGGTCGTGTCGAGCAGGGCGCGTACCCCGTCCCATTTGAACTCGAATGCCCAGTCCGCACCGCGAGGCAGCACAGTTGCAGCAGTGGCGAGCATCGGCTTCACCAGTCCATTCTGGGTACCCACAAGTCTCAACCCGTTCTCGACACGGGAGAAGGAGCAACGGATGCGCGCGATCTGGAAGGGCAGCATCTCCTTCGGGCTGGTCAGCATCGGGGTGAAGCTGTACACCGCGACCGAGGAGCGCGACGTCAGTTTCCACCAGGTCCGGCGCACGGACGGCTCACGGATCCGCTACAAGCGGGTCGCCGAGGCCGACGGCGAGGAGGTGGCTTACGGCGACATCGCCAAGGGATACCAGCTCGACAACGGCGAGACGGTGGTGCTCACCGACGAGGATTTCGCCGATCTGCCGCTGCCGACGGCGCGCGTCGTGGATGTGCTCCAGTTCGTGCCGATCGAGCAGATCGATCCGATCTACTTCGCCAAGAGCTACTACCTCGAGCCGGAAAAGACGGCGGTCAAGCCGTACGTGCTGTTGCGCGACGCGCTCGACTCGAGTGGGCAGGCCGGCCTGGTGAAGGTCGCGATCCGCAACCGCGAGCAGCTCGCCACGCTGCGCGTGCGCGACGGCGTCATCGTGATGGAGACCATGATCTGGCCGGACGAGGTGCGCGAACCGGCCTTCGGATTCCTGGACAACGACGTCGATCTGCGTCCGCAGGAACGCACCATGGCCGAGTCGCTGGTGACGAGCATGTCCGGTGACTTCGACGCTTCCGAGTACACCGACGACTACCGCGCCGCGCTGCAGGAGGTCATCGACGCCAAGGTCGAGGGCCGCGAGGTCGTTGAGGCCGAGGAGGCGCAGCCCAGCGCCGGGAACGTCGTCGATCTGATGTCCGCGCTGCGTGCCTCGGTCGCCGCGGCGAAGAAGGGGCGCGGTGAGGTGAACTCGTCGGTACCGGAGAAGACGGCCAAGAAGACCCCGGCCAAGAAGACCCCGGCCAACAAGACCCCGGCCAACAAGACCCCGGCCAACAAGGCGGCCGCAAAGAAGACCGCTGCGAAGAAGACCGCTGCGAAGAAGACCGCGCCGAAGGGGACGCAGGCGAGGAAGGCGCCAGTCAAACGGGCGGCGAAGGACGCTCCCGCCAACAGGGCCGCCCGCAAGTCCGCGTGATCATTTCGCGCCCGATGCTCCGCCACAGGATGCCGACGCCCGCTCGGCTGAGCGGCGAGCCGCTGCCCTCGCTCGACGACGTCAGCACCCCTTGGCCAGGACGGCATGTCGACGTCGGCGGAGCCCGAATATTCGTCCGCTCCACACCGCCGACCTCCGACGACACTGAACCCGCGTTGTTTGTTCACGGGCTGGGCGGGACAGGGCACAACTGGACCGATTTCGCCGGCGTTCTGCGTCACCGCCTCGACATCGACGCGCTCGACCTTCCCGGCTTCGGCCGGTCCGATCCGCCTCGCGACAACGACTACCGGCTGAACTCGCACGCCAACGCGGTGATCAACTATATGCAAAGCCGGGCTCGCGGGCCGGTTCACCTCGTCGGCAACTCGATGGGCGGCGCAGTGACGATCCTGGTCGCGGCGCAGCGTCCGGATCTGGTACGCACGCTGACCCTCGTCTCGCCGGCCGTGCCCGACATCAAGGTGCGCCTGCACCCCCTCAAGAGCGACCCGCGCATGGCCCTGCTCGCCGTGCCTGTCGTCGGTGCTGCCGCGCTGAAGCGAATGCGCCTGCTGTCGGACGAGGTGCGCGTGAAGGCCACCATTTCGCTCTGCTTCGCCGAGCCGTCCCGCTATCCCGAACGAAGAATGACAGAGGCGGTCCGCGAGGCAGCGCTGCGCCGTCCGGTGCCGTGGGCCGACGCGGCAATGCTGCGCTCGTTGCGGGGTCTGGTCGGCTCGCAGGTGCTGTCGCGACGTTCGGCATGGGTGACGATGCGCCGCATCGAGGCGCCGACTCTCGTGCTGTGGGGGGACAGGGATCGTCTGGTCGCCGCGGATCTGGCACCGTTCGTGGCCACCGCCATCCCGGACGCACGCCTGTTGGTCCTCTCCGATATCGGGCACGTCGCGATGATGGAGGACCCACTGACCTCCGCGCGGGCGCTGCTCGGACTTCTCGACGACACCAGGGTGGAGCGCAGGGAACACGCCTAGCGTGATTCCCGGGCTCGCCCGAGGAATGTGCCAATGTATTGGCGTGACTGATCGCGATACTCCGGTGGGTTCCCGTCCGGGGCGCACGCTCGTCGCGACTCGCCCCAGCCCTGACGACATTCGCGCCGCTCGCCGCGTGGCCACCTTCGGCGGAGGTGACCCGACAATAGGCGACGCGATCCGCGGCTACGTCCGCCGCTACGGCTGGCGCGCGTATGCCCTCCCGATTCTCGTGGTGGTGACGACCGTCGCCCTCGCCACGGCAAGCAATGGACCAACCCGTCCCCCGACTTCCCATCCGGTCGCGGGAGGGTCACCGACTGTCGCAGCTCCGTCCCCGGCCGGTCCGAGCATCGGGCCGAAGTCCGACCACCCGAGCGGGACCTCCCCGCCGAGCGTCGCGAACAAGGGACAGCTGCCGCCAGGACCGCAGTACACTGCGGCTGGCACGGGAACGTTTTACCGGCTACCCGGGACCAGCAAGGTCGTCGGACGGCCCAGCACCGGGAGGATCTGGCGTTATGACATCGAGGTCGAGAACGGCATCCGCGGCATCGACCTCAGCCGGTACGCGGCGATGGTGCAGAGGGTGCTTTCGGATCCGCGCAGCTGGTCCGGACACGGCATCGCGCTGCAGCGCGTCGGCTCCGGTCGGGTCGATTTCCACGTCAGCCTGACCTCGGCGATGACGGTACGAAAGTACTGCGGCTACGACATCAAGGTCGAGACGTCGTGCTACGCGCGCGCGGGCACCGTCGCGGGTCTGGATGCCAACCGGGTCGTGCTCAACGACGCGCGTTGGGTACGTGGCAGCCAGCCCTACAAGGGCCATCTGAACGCCTACCGGATCTACATGATCAACCACGAGGACGGCCACGCCCTCGAGCACCGGCACGCGCACCAGTGCCTGCCGGGTGGACTGGCGCCGGTCATGATGCAGCAGACCTTCGGCCTGAAGTCGGCCGAGAACGGCCAGCAGTGCCGGGCGAACGCGTGGCCGTACCCGACGGGCGCCGTGGGCGCTCCAGGTGCCGAGCAGGCCGATACACCGACGAACAACGAGCTGAACCTCGACTGACCCTGCTCGGGGCTGGGCGACGATCGGGAATGAGTGCGATGGTCCCGATGGTTGTGCTCGTCAGACAATCCCTGCGAGAAGAGGTCAGCAACCGTGTCGTCGTACCCGCCGCTGGTAGCACCCGCCGAGTCGCTCACCGTTGACGAGGTGCGCCGCTATAGCCGTCACCTGATCATCCCCGACGTCGCGATGGCCGGTCAGAAACGCTTGAAGAACGCCAAGGTGCTCTGCGTCGGCGCCGGCGGCCTCGGTTCGCCTGCTCTGATGTACCTCGCCGCCGCCGGCGTGGGAACGCTGGGGATCGTCGATTTCGACACGGTGGACGAGTCCAACCTGCAGCGCCAGATCATCCACGGCCAGAGCGACATCGGCCGCTCCAAGGCCGAATCGGCACGCGACAGCGTCCTCGAGATCAACCCGCTGATCGCCGTGACCGTGCACGAGACGCGCCTGGACAACGACAACGTCCTCGATATCTTCAGCCAGTACGACCTCATCGTCGACGGCACCGACAACTTCGCCACGCGCTACCTCGTCAACGACGCCTGCGTGATTCTGAACAAGCCGTACGTGTGGGGCTCGATCTACCGTTTCGACGGGCAGGTCAGCGTCTTCTGGAACGAGTACGGGCCGAACTACCGCGATCTGTACCCGGACCCGCCACCGCCCGGCATGGTCCCATCCTGCGCCGAGGGCGGGGTGCTCGGAGTGCTGTGTGCGTCCATCGGGTCGGTGATGGTCAACGAGGCGATCAAGCTGATCACCGGTATCGGCACGCCCCTCGTCGGCCGGCTACTGGTGCTCGACGCCCTCGACATGACCTGGCGCGAGATCAAGGTCCGCAAGGACCCGAACACGCCGCCGATCACCGAGCTGATCGACTACGAGGCGTTCTGCGGCGTCGTTTCCGAGGAGGCGCAGGAGGCTGCCGTCGGCTCGACCATCACAGCGACCGAGCTGAAGGACCTCATCGACTCCGACAAGCCGATCTACGTCGTCGACGTACGCGAACCGGCCGAGTGGGAGATCGTGCGGATTCCCGGTGCCACGCTGATCCCCAAGGACGAGATCCTGCGCGGGGACGCGTTGGCGAACCTGCCCCAAGACAAGCAGATCGTCATGTATTGCAAGACCGGAGTGCGTTCGGCCGAGACGCTTGCCGCCGTGAAGTCCGCGGGCTTCCGCGACGCGGTGCACGTGCAGGGTGGGGTCACCGCGTGGGTGAAGCAGGTCGACTCGTCGCTGCCGTCCTACTGAGTTTGGGTAGGACCTGGGTATGGACGACGAGCAGGTGCAGATGTTCGTGGCAGCGACCAACGCGTTCGGGGAGCGGGTGCATGCCGTCGATGACGCCCAATGGTCGGCGCCGACGCCGGACGCCGAGTGGAGCGTCGCCGATCTCGTGGAGCACCTCGTCCACGAGCATCGGTGGGCGCCGCCACTGCTCAACGGGCTGGACTTCGAGGCTGCTGGCAAGGTCGCCGACAGCGAGATTGTGGGCGGGAATCTCGCGCAGGCCTGGGACGACGCGGCAGCGACTTCCATCGACGCGGCGGTTGCCGACCACGCGCTCGAGCGCACCGTCGCGATCTCACGCGGGGACACCGACGCGCGAATCTATCTCAACGAGATGATCTTGGACGCGGTGGTGCATTCATGGGACCTGGCGACCGCGATCGGCTTCGCCGACCCGCTGTCGGACGATCTCGTCGAATACGCCTACCTGGGCGTCGAGGGTGCCGGAGACCTGTCCGAGTCCGGCTTGTTCGCCAGACCGGTCGATGTTCCCGAGGACGCGTCCACCCTCGAGAAGCTGGTCGCGGCCACTGGGCGCGACCCACGTGCCTGAGGGTGACGGCTTCGCGCGACGCATCCTTTCGTGCGTGGAGGCTATTCCGCCGGGACGAGTGATGACCTACGGCGACGTGGCCGAGTACGCCGGAACCCGCTCGGCCCGCACGGTGGGTCGGGTGCTCGCCCAGGACGGTGGCTCGGTGCCCTGGCATCGGGTGCTGCGCTCCGACGGTAGCCTCGCCGAACACCTTTTCTCGGAGCAGCGGCAGCGCCTGCTCAGCGAGGGCGTGCGGTTCAGCGGCGCCCGCGTCGAGCTGGACAGGTTCCGCTGGGACGGCAGCTAGTGGTGTGTCTCCAAAATAGCTAATGGTTTCTCGGTAGGCTCGATGGATGATGACGCCTGCTGCCGCGTTGGTCGTGTCCGAGGGTCAGCGCGAGGCGCTGGAGGTGCTGGCGAAGTCGCAGACTGCGCCGCATCGCCAGGTGCAGCGGGCCAGGGTGCTGCTGCTGGCCGCCGAGGGCGTCGCCAACGCGCAGATCGCCGAGCGGGTCGGTACGAGTCCGACGACGGTGCGCGCATGGCGGACACGTTTCGAGCTCGAAGGCCTGGCCAAGTTGGGCAAGGTCCGGGCCGGTCGAGGCCGCAAGTCCACGATTCCGCAGGCCAAGATCGACGAGATCGTCGAGCTGACGCGCAACAGCAAGCCGGCCGGGCAGACGCATTGGTCGTGCCGCACGATGGCCGCGCAGGTCGGGGTGTCGCCGGCGACGGTGCAGCGGGTGTGGGCCGCGCGGGGGCTCAAGCCGCATTTGGTCACGACGTTCAAGTTGTCCAACGATCCGCGCTTCGAGGAGAAGCTGATCGACGTGGTCGGGCTGTACTTGGCGCCGCCGGACAACGCGATCGTGCTGTGCCTGGACGAGAAATCCTCCGTGCAGGCACTGGACCGCACCCAGCCCTCGCTACCGATCAAGAAGGGTCGCGCGGCAACGATGACCCACGACTACAAACGAAACGGCACCACGACGCTGTTCGCGGCGCTGGACGTGCTGACCGGCAAGGTGATCGGCCAGTGCCTACCTCGGCACCGGCACGAGGAGTTCCTGAAGTTCCTGCGCACGATCGAACGCGAGACACCCAAGGGCCTGCAGGTGCACCTGATCTGCGACAACTACGCGACCCACAAGCACCCGGACGTGAAAGCGTGGCTGGTCAAGCACCCCCGGTTCCACATGCACTTCACCCCGACCTCGTCGAGTTGGCTGAACCTGGTCGAACGCTGGTTCCGGGAACTAACCGACAAGGCCCTACGCCGCGGCGTGTTCCACTCCGTCCCGGACTTGATCGCCAAGATCGAGAAATACCTCGACGCACACAACGATGACCCGAAACCGTTCATCTGGACCGCCACCGCCGACGACATCCTCGCCAAAGTCGCCCGCGGACGCGTCGCCCTCCAAGCAGTCAACCAATGACGAGACACACCACTAGCGCGCGATCCCGAGGAATTCGCCGATCCGCATGAGATCGTCGGGGGACAGGCCGTGCTCGGGGTCCGGCCCGATGAGCAACGTGTCCGGATGCGCCCCGACCTCGGCAGCCTGGTCCGCGAACACAGCGAGGTCGTCGTCCGTCCACACCAGCCGACGTCCCGCTTCCACGGCCCGCTGCGCCGCTGCGAGCTTCCACCACAGACCGACCGGTCGGTCCGTCCACTCCGGTGCCACCGAGATCTGGATCGAAGTGGGCAACCCGAGCTTTGGAGCGAAGGCGGTCATAGCCGCGTCCCGCCAGGTGGAATGCCAGCGGATCTCGGCCAGGCCACGCTCGTGCACCTGGGATACGAAATCCAGCACCGGACGTGCGGCAAGGATCGGCAGCGTCATAACACCGCGGCCCTCGACCGGCGTGGTGATCGTGCAGCGCACCCATTGGTTCCTGGGCCACACGTCCCCGCCTGGCCGATAGGCGAGCGCGTTGACCACTCCATCGATGTCAAGCAACCACAGCGGTACGGACGGGACGTCGCGGCGCGGCTCGGACATGGCGGATAGACGGTAGCCGACTCCGAGGTGGTCGCCGGCGTGCGCCTGTACCGGGGACCTGCTCGGCCCCGGCGAATCGCTCTTGCCTGATGGTGACACCGTCGTTGTCGCGGGTCACGTGCCAGCCGGCTTTCGTGTTTGGCGCGGTGATCAACTGCCACTGCGGATGGCTGTGGGCAGGCGCAGTGGCTGATCATCAGCTTTCGAGTTCAGCAAGGTGGACGGTGCGGAGCTGTCAGACACGCGTGCTGGGATAGAAACATGGCCCCCGCGTACCGCCTCGTGCGACCGACCCGCGTGCCCGCCACCGCGCCGGTGCTCGACGCCGCTCAGCAGCGCGTGCTCGAACATCGCGGCGGCCCGTTGCTCGTGCTGGCCGGCCCGGGCACCGGCAAGACCACGACGCTGGTCGAGGCTGCGGTCGCGCGGGTGCGAACGGGCGTGCCCGTCGAGAACATCCTGATGCTCACCTTCAGCCGCCGGGCCGCGGGAGAGTTGCGGGACCGGATCACAGCGCGGCTCGGGCGAACCGTGCGCGAGCCGGTGGCGCGCACGCTGCACTCGTACGCATTCGGGGTACTGCGCATGGCGCACCTGGCGCAGCGGCAGCCGGCGCCGCGGCTACTGTCCGGGCCGGAGCAGGACGTGATCATGCGCGAACTCGTCGCCGGGCATCGCGCCGATCGATGGCCGACCGAACTGCGCCCGGCGCTGCGTACCCGCGCCTTCTCCGGCGAACTGCGCGACCTGCTGACGCGGGCGGTGGAACGCGGACTCGACGGACCCACCCTGACCGCGCTCGGAGGGCGGCGCGGCCGTTCGGACTGGGTCGCGGCCGGGGCGTTCCTCACCGAATACCAGCAGGTGATCTCGCTCCCGACGCCGGGCGGGTTCGACCCCGCCGAGCTGATCCGAGCGGCGCTCAACACGTTCACGGACGACCCGGCGCTGCTGGCGAGCGAGCGAGCCCGCCGCCGCCACATCTTCGTCGACGAGTACCAGGACACCGACCCGTTGCAGGCCGAACTGCTCGCGGTCCTTGGTGGCGGAGCAGAGGAACTCGTCGTTGTCGGTGATCCCGACCAGTCCATCTACGCCTTCCGCGGCGCCGACGAGTCGGCGATCCGTGCCGTCGACGAGCGGTTCGGGCGTGGGCGCAGGGTGCCAGTGGTGGCGCTCGCGGTGTCACGGCGATCCGGACCGGCGCTGCTGGCGGCGACCCGCCGCCTCGCAGCACGGCTGCCCGGAAGCGGCCAACATCGCGCCCTCTCTGCCGGCGAGCCGAACGCACCGGGCACGTTCGATGTCGCGCTGCTCCGCACAGCCAGCGAGGAAGCCGCCTATGTGGCGGGTGCGCTGCGCCGCGCCCACCTCGACGGCATGGCGTGGTCGCGGATGGCGGTGCTCGTGCGCTCGACTGCGGCCGTCCTCGGCACCCTGCGCAGGGCCCTGATCACCGCCGGCGTTCCGGTCGCGGTCCGCGGCGAGGATCTCCCGCTTGCCGAGCAGCCGGCGGTGGCGATGCTGCTCGAGGTGCTGAGCTGTGTCCTCGACCGGACCGCGTTGACCGAGGACATCGCGGAGCGCCTGCTGATCGGGCCGATCGGTGGCATGGACGTAGTGTCCCTGCGGCGGTTGCGTCGTGTTCTGCGCCAGGCGAGCGACCCGTACGTGCCGGTCCGCCTCGCGCCCGAGCTCGACGCGATCCGGGCGGCGCTGCTGCCCGCCGAGGTAAGCCGGCCCGTCGAACGGGTGGCCCGGGTACTCGCAGCCGGACGGGCCGCGCTCGCGGGTGGGACGCCGGAGGACGTCCTGTGGGCAGTATGGAACGCGACGGGATTGGCTCGGCGCTGGCAGCAGGCGAGCGTCGCCGGCGGTGCGGCGGGTGCGGCCGGGGACCGCGACCTGGATGCGGCGGTCCAGCTCTTCGACGCAGCAGCCCGGTTCACCGACCGCCTCCCCGGCGCGACGGTGGCACAGCTCACCGAGCACCTGCGAGCGCAGGAGATCCCGGGCGACGCGTTCGCATCGGGTGCCGAAGAGGGCGACACCGTGACAATCTTGACCGCGCATGCGAGCAAGGGTCTGGAGTGGGACCTGGTATGCGTCGCGCACGTGCAAGAGGGGAGCTGGCCGGACCTGCGCCGGCGGGGCTCGCTACTCGGTTCCGAGCTGCTCGTCGACATCGTCGCGGGCCGCGAGTCGGCCGATGTGACCAGCGCGACCCAGCTCGCCGAGGAACGCCGGCTGTTCTACGTCGCGGCTACCCGGGCTCGCCGGCACCTCGTCGTCACGGCGGTGTCCGGCGACGAGGAGCAGCCATCGCGCTTCCTCGACGAACTGGATCCGATGGACGGGGAGCGGTCGCTCGCTGAGGCACATCGCGGCGTGCATTTGGCCGGACTGGTCGCCGAACTGCGCTCCGTCGTGTGCGACCCGTCCGCGGATGACGACGAGCGCCAGGCAGCCGCCGTCGAACTCACCCGCCTCGCCGCCGCGCGCATCCGTGGCGCCGACCCGGACGAGTGGTGGGGCCTTGCCGCGCTGTCCGACGACGGTCCGGTCGCCGACCCTGCCCGCCCGGTTCCGGTGAGCCCGTCGCGCATCGACTCCTTCCTGCGATGCGAGTTGCGCATGTTGCTGCAGGACCTCGGCGCCCGGGACAGCGACACCATCTCAGCCTCGCTGGGGACGCTGGTGCACGAACTGGCTGCCGAAGCGCGCCCGGACGCGCCGGTCGAGGAACTCGAGGCAATGCTCGAGCAGCACTGGCCCGGACTGGACTTCGGCGCGGCGTGGTTCGCGAAGAACGAGCGGCAGCGGGCGAACCGACTGCTTGCCCGGCTGGTCCAGTGGTTGCAGACGAGCCGCAGCGAGCTGACACTCGTCGAGATCGAGAGGGCGTTCACTGTTCCGGTCGGTGACGCTGCACTGAGCGGCCGCGTCGACCGGCTCGAACGCGACGAGGCGGGACGGCTGGTAGTCATCGACTTCAAGACCGGAAAGAAGAAGGCGACCGCAGCCGAGTTGCCCGGCCACCCCCAGCTGGGCGCGTACCAGCTCGCCATCGAAGCCGGCGCTTTCGGCGAGGGCATGCACTCCGGCGGCGCCCGGCTCGTCCAGCTGGCGACGACCGGCGACGCCGAGCAGCGGCAACAGCCGTTGCGCGACAGCGACGATCCGGACTGGGTCGGCGTCACCGTTGCCGAGATGGCGGCCCGGCTGCGCGGAAGTGAGTTCAGCGCCACGGTGAACGGCTACTGCGGCAACTGCGATCTGCAGAACTGCTGTCCGCTGTACCCGGCCGGCCGTCAGGTGACCACGTGACCAGCACGCGGGTCGGCGCCGCGGAGCTCAATCGGCTGCTGGGCGTGCCGAATCAGCCCACCGCCGAGCAGTCGGCGATCATGCAATCGCCGCTCGAACCGGCCGTTGTCGTCGCGGGCGCAGGTTCGGGCAAGACCGAGACGATGGCCGCGCGTGTGGTGTGGTTGGTCGCAAACCGGCTCGTCCGCCCCGACGCAGTCCTCGGCCTAACCTTTACCCGCAAGGCCGCGGCCGAGCTGGGCACCCGGATCCGCCGCCGGCTCGCCCAGTGGCGGCAGGTCGTGCAACGCGAGGCACCCGACGACCAGGAGTACCTCGCCGAGTTGCTCGCCGGCGAGCCGACGGTGCTGACCTACGCCGCATACGCGGGACGGTTGGTGGCCGAGCATGCGCTTCGGGTGGGCGCCGAGCCCGATGCCCGGCTCGTCTCGCCGGCGGTCGCGTGGCAGCTCGCCGACGCGGTGTCGCGTGGCTACCCCGACGAGCTGCCCGGAGACATCGGGGCGCCGTCCAGCGTGCCGCGCTACATCCTGGCGATGAGCGGGCAGTTCGCCGATCACCTCGTCACGCCCGATGACGTCGAGCGGTTCTGTGCCAGCACGGTTGACTGGTTCGAGTCGCTGCCGTTCGGCAAGCAAATCAGTTCCCCGTACCCGGCAGAGACAGGGCCGTTCATCACCGCGATGCGGCATCGGCGCGCGCTGCTCCCGCTCGTTCGCGCTTTCGCCGAGGCCAAGGCGACGCTGCCGGCCGTCGATTTCGCCGACCAGATGATCGTGGCGGCGCGGCTGGCGCAACTGCCCGAAGTGCAGCGGATCGAGCGCGAACGGTACGCGGCTGTGCTGCTCGACGAGTACCAGGACACCGGCCACGCGCAGGTCGCGACACTGTGCGGGCTGTTCGGACGGGGGCATCCGGTGACCGCCGTCGGCGACCCGCTTCAGTCGATCTACGGCTGGCGTGGCGCAAGCGCCGGCAACATCGGCCGGTTCGCCACGACGTTCCGGCGGGTCGACGGCACGCCGGCCGCGGATTACCCGCTGGCCACGAGCTTTCGCAACGATCGGGCGATCCTGGACGCCGCGAACGAGGTCGCGGCGCCGCTCCGGTCCGCGGCGGCGTCCGTGCTGTTGCGTCCGTCCGAGCTGGTCAAGGCAGGGACGATCGCGCTCACATTAACCGAGACCTACGAGGACGAGGCGCGCTGGGTCGCGCAACGGGTGCGCGCCGCGTGGCACGCGCTCGAGCCAGTTGCTCGCACGGCGGCGGTGCTGGTGCGGCGGCGCTCGCAGATTCCGCTGCTCGCCGAAGCGCTGCAGGCTGCCGAGCTGCCGGTCGAAATCGTCGGACTGGGTGGGCTGCTGACGACCCCCGAGGTGGTCGACGTCGTCGCCACGCTGCGGGTGCTGGTGCGCCACGACGCCGGGGCGGCCCTGGCACGGCTGCTGACGGGCGCACGCTGGCGAATTGGTGCACGCGATCTCGCGGCCCTGCGCGATCGCGCGCGCAGGCTGACCCCGCCGGCGCCCGGTGCGGTCGGCACTCAGGGGCCCGACCCGCTGACGATCGTCGAGGCGCTCGACGATCCCGGCCCACCCCGCGACTACTCACCCGAGGGTTACCGGCGGCTGCACTCCCTGTCCGAAGAGCTCCGCCGGCTGTGCGGGCGAATTTCGGCGCCGCTGCCGGAACTGGTCGCCGACGTCGAGCGGACGATCGGCGTCGACGTCGAGGTAGCCGCGCGCCCGGACCGGGCCCGCGTCGGCCGCGCCCACCTGGACCGGTTCCTCGACGAGGCCGCCGACTTCGCGGTCGAGGCCGACGAGGCGACGCTGACCGCCTTCCTTGCCTACCTGGAGGCTGCCGAGGACGAGGAAAACGGGCTCGAGGCCGGCGAGATCGTCGTGGAAAGCGAGCGGGTCCAGGTCCTGACCGTGCACGGCGCCAAGGGCCTGGAGTGGGAAGTGGTCGCCGTCCCCGGCCTGGTCGATTCCGTGTTCCCCGCTGAGGCGCGCTCGGTGAACTGGACGCGCGCTCGGCAGGAGCTGCCGGGTCCGCTGCGGGGGGACCGAGCGGACCTCCCGGCGCTGCGCCTGGACGACGCGCCAGATCGCCGGGAGGTGCGCGACCGGCTCCAGGCGCACCACAAGGCGCTCACGGCCCGCCACCAGCGGGAGGAACGCCGCCTCGCCTATGTCGCGTTCACCAGGGCGCGGTCGACACTGATCGCGTCCGGCTATGTGTGGGACACCGCGCAGAAGCCGCGTGTTCCGTCCGCCTTCCTGCGGGAGCTCCGCACGTTCGCGGCGCCGGATGAGTGGGTCCAGGTGGCACCCGACGCGCCGAACCCGATCACCGAGCAGGCCCGTACTGCGCTGTGGCCGCTGGATCCGCTCGGCCCGTTTCCCGGTGACCGCGGGGCAGGCCGGCGTCCGGATGTCGAGTCCGGGGCCGCCCTCGTGCGAGCCGCCGCCGGACGGCTCCCCCTCGTCACGGGCCACCTGCAGGCACGCGCCGCGCAGTGGCACGGCGACGTCGATCGCCTGCTTGCCGAACGTGCCCGGCTGGACCGAGGGACAACCGTGGACGTCGAGCTGCCGCGACAGCTCTCGGTGTCCCAGCTCGTCGAGCTGGAGCGCAACCCGGACGACCTCGCGCGCAGCATCCGCCGGCCGGTGCCGCGTGCCCCGGCCCCGCTGGCGCGGCGCGGCACGGCGTTCCACCTGTGGCTCGAGGAGCGGTGGAACAGCCAAAGCTTGCTCGACGTGGACCAGCTTCCCGGCGCCGCCGACGAGGGGGCCGACGACAGTGATGTCGCCGAGCTCAAGGCTGCATTCGAGCGCAGTGTGTGGGCCGCGCGGACACCGGCCGAGGTCGAGGTGCCCTTCGAGATGTCGATCGACTCCGCGACCGTGGTGCGGGGACGAATGGATGCGGTCTTCGGAAGTGCTCACGACGGGTGGCTCGTCCTCGACTGGAAGACCGGACGTCGCCCGACCGGAGCGGGCGCCGCGGCCGTAGCCGTGCAGCTCGCGGCGTACCGGTTGGCGTGGGCGCAGCTGTGCGGGATCCCGGACGCCGAGCTGCACCGCGTCCGCGCAGCGTTCCACTACGTCCGCAGCAACGAAACGGTCGAGCCCACGAAGCTGCTCGATGCGGCCGAGCTGCGCGGCCTCATCATCGGCTAACACCGTCATGACCGCTGCGGGCGTTGGACCGGATTCCGGGCCTCAGACGACCATCCACGACAGCACCGACGTCGACTGCAGGTAGATCAGCAGGCACATGAAGGCCAGGAACGCGACGCTCCACCCGAACACGCGGCGGAACAGGTGGCCCTCACGGCCCTCCAGGCCAACCGCGGCAGCCGCGATGGCGAGGTTCTGCGGCGAGATCATCTTGCCGAGCACGCCGCCGGAGGAGTTCGCGGCGGCGAGCAGGGTGGGCGACAGGTGCGCCTGGGCAGCGGCAGTGACCTGCAGCATGCCGAACAAGCTGTTCGAGGAGGTGTCCGAGCCGGTGACCGCAACGCCGAGCCAACCCAGAATCGGGGACAGCAGCGCGAACAGTCCGCCGGCGCCGGCCAGCCACAGCCCCAGCGTCGTGGTCTCGCCCGCCTCGTTCATGACGAAGCCGAGCGCCAGGACCAGCATCACCGTCAGGATCGCGAACTTCAGCTGGGCCAGGGTGCGGGCGTAGCTACGTAGCGCACGGCCGACCCCGACCCGCAGCACGATCATCGTGAGCAGACCGGAGAGTAACAGCAGCGTGCCGGCGGCCGACAGGATGTTGAGTTTGAACGTGGTGGCAACCGGCTTGCCCGCCCCGCTGACGATGTGCAGGCCGGGCCAGTTGTAGATGTGGGTCACAGATTCCAAGCCGGTCCCGGCCGGGCCGGGAGTCTTCGGAGCGACGCCGGTGATGGCGGAGACCCGGGTGGCCAGGACGAAGACCACGATGATGATCAGGTACGGCGCGTAGGCCCTGAAGATCTCGCCGCGCGTATCGCGCACCCTGGTGTCGGTCCCGCCACGGGCGACTGGCTGGGCGTTCTCGGCGGCTGCGCCGCGGGTGCGGCGGGATGGTTCGCCGCGTCCCACCGGCTCCTCGTCGTCCGACTCGAGGTAGCCCTCCCGCGGGTGCCAGACCCGGGTGAAGGCCAGGACTGCGAGAGCCGAAGCGAGCGAGGCGATGATGTCGGCGAGCGGGATCGACCAGAAGTTGGATGCGAGGTACTGGAAGACGCCGAAAGTCGCGCCGCACACCAGCGCTGCCGGCCATACCTGGGCCATCCCGCGCCGGCCGTCGACAATGGCCACCAGGGCCAGCGGGACGAACACCGCCAGCAGCGGCGTCTGCCGCCCGACCATGGCGCCGAGGTCGTCCACCGGCAGCTTGGTGACCGTGGCGAGCGTCGTGATCGGCACCGCCAACGCCCCGAACGCGACCGGTGCGGTGTTCGCGACCAACGCCACCGCCGCCGCCTTGAGCGGACGGAAGCCGAGCGCGATAAGCATGACGGCGCTGATCGCCACTGGCGTGCCGAAGCCGGCGAGGGCCTCCAGGAGCGCGCCGAAGCAGAAGGCGATGATGATCGCCTGGATGCGTTGGTCGTCGCTGATCGAGGCGAATGAGCGGCGCAGCACATCAAAATGGCCGGTCTCGACCGTCAGGTTGTAGACCCAGAGGGCGTTGAGGACGATCCACATGATGGGAAAGAACCCGAACGCAGCGCCCAACAGGCCGCTGTTCAGGGCGTCGCCGACGGGCATGGAGTAGACCGCCACCGCGACGATCAGAGCGACCGCCAGCGCGATCAACGAGGCGAGCCACGCTCGCATGCGTACCACCCCGAGCAGCACGAACAGCGTGATCAGTGGCAGCGCGGCCACGATCGAGGAAATCCCCAGCGAGTTGCTGATCGGGTCATAGACCTGACGATAATCCGCGAGCACGGGCGTTCCTTCCGTTATCCGGCAACCGTAGCGATCGCGATCGGAGCAGAAGCGATCCAGCCGGTTGTCCATAGATAGTCGCAGGGAGCCGGCCCCGCGTCATCAAGGCGCACGGGTGCGCGGCCCGACTTGAAGGCGTCGAATCCCGTCTGCCGATTGCGTGGAGGATGCAGCACAATCCCCCGGGGCCACAATTAAGGCGGCGAAGTACGCATAGGACTTGACGAGGTGACGACTGCTGCCTGGTCGCTGGCGTCAGGCGGGCCCGTTCGCCGCGGGAACTCACGCCGGTCTTGGCGAAGTCATTTGCGCAGATGGATGTCGATCGTGCGCGGGTTCAGTAACAGGCGACGTCGCATCTGCGCGCAGTCTGCCCGAGTTGCTCGGTTTCTGTGTGGCTCGTGGGGCCTGGGCCGCTCGGATCCCAGGCCGCACGAGCCGATTGAAGTGATCGTGTTCGGCGGCGACCGGACAGCTACCTGAGCCTGTGTGCCGTACCGGCGCTGGCTGCTCGCCCCCCGCCACGGGTGAGTCCGACGGGCGGTACGAGAATCTCCTGGGAATGTCGCGGGCAATTCCGCCCCGCATCTGATTCAATATCAGGATGGCGAAGCAGACATTGGTCACTGAAGTTCTCGTGGACGACATCGACGGCACGACGGGCGAGCGCACGATCACATTCACATGGGATGGCACGGCCTACGAGATCGAGCTGTCCAAGAAGAACGCGACAGCGTTCGAGAAAACGATGAAGCCCTATCTGGACGCTGCCCGTCGGGTGCGGTCTTCCCGCGGACGCCGTGCCGGCGCCGTTCGTGGCGGCAAGCGTGACCTGGCGGCAATTCGCGCCTGGGCCGACCAGAACGGCTTCGAGGTTTCCTCGCGGGGACGAGTGGCGGGCGCCGTGATTGACGCGTACGACGCCGCGAACCGCTAGGTCGAGTTCCTACCGGTGCGCGCGATGGGCCGCACCTAATCGTGCTTGCCGGGTGCCGTTGGACCCGCAGCCGGCAAGCGGCGCGCTATACGAGCTGACCCAGACTCAGCCTTCTGATATCGCGGGTCCAAGCGATGTTTTGTCCCACGGAGGAGTATCTCAGAACGCTGGTATTGGGTCGCGGTGTCGTGCTGCGCCGGAAGACCGCACGACCATCGTGGTCGCGGATCGTGCTGTCAAACCTCACGTGCCATTGCTTGCGAAATGTAGCGTGCGCGAACTCTGAGCTCGGCACGCATATCACTCAGGGAAACTACGCCGCGACGCCCACAGGGAATCGCGGCCTATCCCGTGGCCTTGCCGGATTGGGGCCGTGGCACGCTGGCCGCGTGGCACAGGTGATCGTCCGGTTCTGGGCCGGGGCGCAGCGCGCGGCGGGACACGCTGAGGAATCCTTGACGGTCGGCACTGTCGCGCAGTTGCGCGATCTGCTCGCCGAGCGAGCGGAGCTGACCCGGATCTGTGCCGTCGCGTCCTTCCTCGTCGACGGTGCGCGGGCGAGCCAGGCCGACCCGTTGCACGACGGCGCCGTGGTCGACGTCCTGCCCCCGTTCGCCGGCGGCTGACCCGATGAGCGAAGGCAGCGATGGCGCGCGGCTGTCGGCGCTCGTACGCGGAGTGGTGCAGGGCGTCGGGTTTCGCTGGTGGGTGCGCGAGCAAGCCGCCGAACTGGGGCTGTCCGGATCCGCGGCCAACCTCGCGGACGGACGGGTCGAGGTCGTCGTCGAGGGCACGCAGTCTGCGTGCGACATGCTGCTCGACCGGTTGCACGGCTCGCAGAGCCCCGGACGGGTCATCGACGTAGAGCAGACCTGGTCGGAGCCCTGCGGCGAGCGCCAAGGATTCCGAACCTGCTGATCCTCAGCGACGGAACGTGGCGACCAGTTCGGCGCGCGCGAGGGTATGGAAGAGCATAGTGAACGACACGACCGCCGCGCTGGTTTCGTCGTCCACGCCCAGCGTCGCCACATCGAGGGCGTGCGCGACGAAGTAGTAGCGGTGTGGCCGGTCGTTGTCGGGCGGGTACGCACCCCCGTACCCCTTGTTGCCCCAATCGCAGCGGACGTGGAACGCACTGCCCGGCAGGTCGGCCCCGTTCGCCCCTGCCCCGGTTTCGAGCGAGCGCACATTCGCCGGCAGATCGACCAGCACCCAGTGCCAGAAGCCGGACGGCGTCGGGGCGTCCGGATCGAAGCAGGTCACCACGAAGCTCTTCGTCTCGGTGGGGAATCCGGACCAGGACAGCTGCGGCGAGACGTTCTGCGCTGCGTCGGCCGCGCCGTCGTAGGCGAACTGCTCCGCCATCGGCGCGCGGTCGGTGAGATCGCTGCTGGTGAGCTCGAAGCCGGCGACCTGCGGCAGCTTCTGATACGGGTCCTGAGCTTCTGGACGGTCCAGACCCATCGGTCCTCCTGGATGATCGTGGTGTTCCGATCGACCCTAGAGTGAACCGTGCAGGCGAGACAGGGGAGTGCCTATGCTCGAGGGCCCGCGGATCGTCGGGATCGGCGGATCGACTGGGCGCGCCTCGGTCACCAACCGGCTGCTGCTCGGCTGCCTCGTCGAGGCCGAAGCGCTCGGGGCGCGGACGAGTGCGATCTTCGGTGACGAGCTGGCGCAGCTGCCGATCTTCACCGCCGAGCAGCTGCCTACGCCGGCCGCGCAGCCGTTGCTGGACGCGGTACGGGTCGCGGACTGCGTGGTGATCGCGACACCGGGCTACCACGGCGGCATGTCCGGCCTGGTGAAGAACGCGCTCGACCACCTGGAGCTGCTGCGTGCGGACACGCGTCCGTATCTGGACGGGCGCGCGGTCGGCGTTATCGTCACCGCGTCCGGGTGGCAGGCGTGTGGTACCGCGCTGGTCTCCGTGCGGTCGGCGATCCACGCGTTGCGCGGCTGGCCGACGCCGTTCGGGGTCACGGTCAATTCCGTCGAGCAACTCGACGCCGACGGCTTCGACGGGCGGGTGACAGGCGGTCTGCGGATCCTGGCCGGCCAGCTGATGGACTTCGCCTCGTGGCGCGCGGCCGCTAAGACCTCGGTGCGCTGAGCCCGGTGCGGCGCTGCTCGATGATCAGGCAGCGGTTCTCGACGTAGAGCAGGCCCGCCTGCTCGGCGATCCGGCGCGCCTCGCCCGACTCGATGTGCAGCTGCAGCCACAGGGCCGTGGCGCCCGCGGCGACGGCCTGGCGCGCGATGTCCGGTGTTTGCGCGGACGGCCGGAACACATCAACCAGGCCGACCGGTTCGGGGACGTCGGCGAGAGTGCGGTAGACCGGCTCGCCCAGGATCCTCTGCTCGTGCGGATTGACCGGGACGATCCGCCATCCGTGCTCCTGCATGTGCTCGGGCACGTAATGCGCAGCCTTGTGCGTGGCGTTACTGGCGCCCACCACGGTGATCGTGTCGTAGCTGCTCAGAATCCGCTCGACGAACGCGTCGGTCTGTGCCTCAGAGTTCATCAGCCAACAGTATGGTCGGGCGATATGACGGGTCCGGGAACGCTCGATTGGCAGGTGGTGTCGGCATCACTCGTGGCTGGACCAGTGTGGGACGCGCTGGCCGGCTGGTCGCTTGCCGCTGATGTGCTGGTCGCTCCGATCGACCCGGCCCTCGCGGACACCGCCGCGTTCTGCGAGCGCTACGGCGTTCGGCCGGAGGACTCGGCGAACTGCGTGGTGATCGCCGGACGGCGTGCAGACGTGACGTCCTACGCGGCGTGCGTGGTCCTGGCGACGACGCGAGCCGACGTCAACGGTGTGGTGCGGCGCCGGTTGGGCGCTCGCAAGGCGTCGTTCGCGTCGATGGAGGACGCCGTGGTGCTTACTGCGATGGAGTACGGCGGTATCACCCCGATCGGGTTACCCGCCCCGTGGCCGTTACTGGTCGATCAGGCGGTACTCGAGCGCGACCTGGTCGTGATCGGTAGCGGGTTGCGGCGCTCGAAGATCGCACTGCCGTCCTCGGCGCTGACCGAACTGCCGAGCGCAGAGGTCATCATCGGGCTGGCGTCCGCTGCACGTTGACGCGCAGCCGCCGAGGGAGGAAGTTCGCGCCCGGGCCGTCCGTTGCCGCGACGTCCCCGGGGTTGGAGATCGCGCACTTCTTCAGTGACAGGCAACCACACCCGATGCAGGAATCCAGACCGTCGCGCAGCTTGCTCAGCGCGGCTATCTGCTCGTCCAGTCGGCTGCGCCAGGTGCGCGAGAGCCGGGTCCAGTCGGCGCGCGTCGGCGTGCGCCCGTCCGGAAGGGTGCTGAGCGCGGCCGCGATCTCGTCCAGGCTGAGCCCGACGTTCTGCGCGGCGCGCACGAACGCCAGGCGCCGCAGGACGTTGCGTTCATAGCGGCGCTGATTCCCGGTCGTTCGCGTCGCGCCGATCAGTCCTTCACGCTCGTAGAAGCGCAGCGCGGACGGAGCAAACCCGCTGCGGTGGGCGACGTCGCTGACGTTGAGCAGATCGGTCGTCTTCATGTGTCGCCCCCGCTTGACTTCAAGTTTACTTCAACTATAACGATGGTCGCATGACAACGACGAACACCTCACCGATCGCCCTGATCACGGGCGCTTCCCGCGGCCTCGGACAGGCCCTGGCGCGCAGCCTGCACGAGCAGGGTTGGCGACTCGTCCTGGACGCACGGGGCACCGACGTACTGAACAGCGTGGCTCACGAACTGCCCTCGGCCGTCACCGTTGCCGGCGACGTGACCGACCCGCTGCATCGTGAGGCGCTGGCCGCCGCCGTCGACGTGCTCGGCGGACTCGACCTGCTGGTGAACAACGCCAGCTCGCTCGGCGTCAGCCCGCTCCCGCCGCTTGCTCTGTACCCGCTGCCGGAGCTGCGCCAGCTGTACGAGACGAACCTGATCGCTCCCGTGGCTCTGACCCAGTTGCTGTTGCCGTCCCTGCGCGCCACCGGCGGGACGGTCGTCAACATCAGCTCGGACGCGGCGCTCGAGGCGTACCAGGGCTGGGGCGGGTACGGGTCGAGCAAGGCGGCCCTCGACCAGATCAGCGCGGTATTCGGCGCCGAAGAGGTCGCGGTCCGCGTGTACGCGGTCGATCCAGGCGATATGCGCACCGAGATGCACCAGGCGGCGTTCCCCGGCGAGGACATCTCGGACCGTCCGGCTCCGGAAACGGTGGCACCCGCGGTGCTGCGGCTGCTGCAGGCTCGTCCGGCGAGCGGGCGATACCGAGCCAGCGACTGGGCGGTTGCCGAGGCTGCGCAATGACTGCCGTACTGCCGGACTTCGAGCTGCCGCCGGTCCTCGAGGCTTCGGCGCCGCCTGCGCATCGCGGCGCGGTGCGATTGCTGGTGGCGTCGCCGACCGGCGTGACGCATTCGCGCTTCGACCGGCTCGGCTCGTTCCTCGAGCCCGGCGATCTCGTCGTCGTGAACACGTCGGGGACGTTGTCGGCCGCGGTGGACGGAAGCCGCGCCGACGGCTCACCCGTCACGGTCCATTTCGCGACCGCACTCGACGACGGCGCCTGGGTGGTCGAGGTACGTCCGGTGCAGCACGCGAGCGGGCCGGTCGAGGACCTGCGGGCCGGTGAGGTGATCCATCTGCCGTGCGGCGTGCGTCTCGTCCCGTCCGCGCCGCGTCCGGACGGGCAGCGGCGGCTGTGGCGCGCAATGGTCGGGGTCGAAGGGGGTGTGGTCGCGTACCTGGCCCGCTTCGGCCGTCCGATCCGCTACTCCTACGTCCGCGGGAGCTACCCGTCCTCGGCGTACCAGACCGTGTTCGCGCGCGAGCCCGGCAGCGCCGAGATGCCCAGCGCCGGCCGACCGTTCACCGATGCGTTGGTCACCGACCTCGCGACGCGCGGTATCGGGGTGGCGCCGATCACGCTGCACACCGGAGTCTCGTCCCAGGACGCCGGCGAGCCGCCGCAGCCCGAGCGCTTCGCCATCCCGGACACGACAGCTCGTCAGGTGAACCTGACCCGAGCGTGGGGCGGGCGTGTCGTGGCGGTGGGCACCACCGTGACTCGGGCCCTGGAGTCCGCAGCCGACGGCGACGGCATCGCGCGTGCGGCGTCGGGCTGGACGGAGCTCGTGCTAGGCCCGCAACGTCCGGCGCGGGTCGTGGACGGACTGATCACCGGATGGCACGCTCCCGGCGCGTCCCATCTTCGGTTACTGCAGGCAGTGGCCGGCGCGGAACTGGTCGCGCAGGCATACGACGAGGCATTGCGCGAGCGCTACCTTTGGCACGAGTTCGGCGACAGCTGCCTCCTGCTGCCCTAGTCGCCGATCGCAATGTGACGGATCAGCGCGATGAGTGATGGATCAGCGCGATGAGTGACGCGAAATCGTCGTCAGTGATCTTCAGCATCCGTCACTCAGCGGAGTCGCCGATCGCGGCGAGCAGGGCTCGGTGCAGCAGGCCGTTGCTCGCGGCAGCATTGCCCTGCTGTACCCCGTCCACCCCGTCCAAGCCGGTAAGCCGGCCGCCTGCCTCGACCACGATCGGCGCCAGTGCGGCGACGTCCCACAGCGACAGCTCCGGCTCGGCGGCAATGTCGACAGCGCCTTCCGCGACGAGCATGTAGGACCAGAAGTCGCCGTACGCGCGCGAGCGCCAGACCCGTTGCGTCAGTTCGAGGAACCGATCGCGCCGCCCGAGCTTGGCCCACCCGCCCAGCGACGAATACGACAGGCTCGCATCCGCCAGTGTCGCGATACGGGAGACGGACAGCCGTCGCGCGGAGCGGCCCGGCGCGCTCGTCCAGGCACCTTCGTCGTGAGCCGCCCACCAGCGCCGGTTCAGCGCGGGAGCGGATACCACGCCGAGCACCGCGTCCTCGCCGGCCAGCAGGGCGATGAGCGTGGCCCACGCGGGTACGCCGCGGACGAAGTTCTTGGTGCCGTCGATCGGGTCGATCACCCAGCGCCGCCCACCGTGTCCCTGCAGACCGAACTCCTCGCCCTCGACAGCGTCGCCGGGACGCTCCCGGCCGAGCACCTCGCGCAGCGCTTGCTCGACCGCACGGTCCGCGTCGGTGACCGGGGTGAGGTCGGGCTTGGAC
>JALZAI010000132.1 GCA_030948475.1 Actinomycetota bacterium | reverse complement strand
GCATCTATCCGGTCGTCATGCTTGCCTCGGCAACCGGGACCGAGCGCGTCCCCGAGTCGGAACTCAACACCGTGGTGCGCGCCATCCTCGCCGAACGCGAGGCCCGCCCCGGCGCGTAACCCACCTTCGAACTAGGAGACGAGCCCATGTCGATGCCGTTCTACGCCTCGGCCGAGCAGATCATGCGCGACCGCTCGGAGTACGCACGCAAGGGCATCGCACGCGGGCGCGGCGTCGTCGTCCTCGCATATCTCGACGGTGTGGTCTTCGTTGCCGAGAACGCCAGCTCCGCGTTGCACAAGGTCAGCGAGATCTACGACCGCATCGCCTTCGCCGGGGTGGGCAAGTACAACGAGTACGAGAACCTGCGCGTCGCCGGCATCCGGCTCGCGGACCTGCGCGGCTACTCCTACGACCGCCGTGACGTCACCGCCCGCGCACTCGCCAATGCCTACGCCCAGACGTTGGGGACAATCTTCACCGAGCAGCAGAAGCCTTACGAGGTCGAGATCTGCGTGGCCGAGGTCGGCGACGTTTCGGCCGACGACCAGCTGTACCGGCTCACCTACGACGGGACGATCCTCGACGAGCCGGGATTTCTCGTCATGGGCGGCCCGGCCGAGGCGCTGGGCACCGAGGTGCGCAAGACATACCGCGAGGGACTGTCCCTCGACGACGCACTCAGCGTTGCCGTACAGGCGCTGGGCTCGGTCGGCGGCACCGACGGCAAGGCGCGCACGCTGCGCGCCAATCAGCTCGAGGTGGCTGTGCTCGACCGCACCCGCGGCAAGCGCAAGTTCCGGCGGATCAGCGGAGCCGAATTGACGCCGCACCTGCCCAGCGACGGCGACGCCGCTCCGGACGCGGAATCCTCGCAGGCCGATACCCCGCCGCACGGCGAGGCCTGAGCCGCGCACCGGCGCGTCGCGACCGCGTGATCAGCGACTTTTCCTCCCGGGTGGTCGGTTCGGGACGCCGAAAACCGACCACTCCGAGGGAAACCGATCAACATCGTTGCGCCGCTGAACCGGAGCGCTGTCGTGGACGTTGCTTCCGATGTGTTGGCCCTGCGTCCCATCCTGCGTGTCGCTCGAGTGGGCCGATGAGTGCCACACTCGTGCCCTTGAGCGAACCTCCGGTAAGCCGACGTGAGGACGAGCAGCTACTGCGCACGCTGCACGACGAGCACGCGCACGCGCTCTGGTCCTATGTCGTCCGGCTCACCCGAGGCGACCGGGCACGCGCGCAGGACGTGGTGCAGGAAACCCTGCTGCGCGCCTGGCGCACTCCGGCCATACTGCGCCAGCCGGGCCAATCGGCGCGGGGTTGGCTGTTCACGGTGGCGCGCCGGATCGTCATCGACGAGTGGCGCTCGTCCAGCCGCCGGCCCGAGGTCGTCGTGGACGAGGTACCCGAGCGTTCGGCGGACGGCGTGCTCGATGCAATAGCCGAGCGCACCGTCGACCGACAGGTGCTGGTGGGCGCGCTGCGGACCCTCTCGGTCGAACATCGCGAGGTGCTGCTCGAGTGCTACTTCCGCGGGTCCTCCGTCGCCCAGGCCTCCGTCGCGCTGGGCATTCCGCCGGGGACGATCAAATCCCGTACACACTACGCGCTGCGGGCGTTGCGGTTGGCGATCGAGGAGACGGGAGGAGTGCGATGACCGACGAGTTTGCCCACGACGACGCGGCCTATCTGCTCGGCGCCCTCTCCGCCGACGAGCGAGCCGCCTTCGAGCAGCACCTGACGCGGTGCCCCAAGTGCCGCGCCCGGGTTCGCGAAGTCGAGGATCTCCCCGCGCTACTTCGCGATGTCGCTGCCGACGACTTCGCCGACGAGGAGCCGCCGGACACGCTGCTGCCCGGGTTGCTGCGCCGAGCCGGAGCCGAGCGGCGGCGGCATCGGAGGCTGGTGTCCGGGCTATCCGCGGTTGCAGCCGCCTGCCTTGTGGCGTTGACGGTCGTCGTCTGGACGTCTGGTTCCTCGTCGCCCGCCCGGCCGGCAGCGCGTGCTCTGGCGGCCGTCGTGGCCAGCCCCGTGCAGGCTGATGCGGTCCTGGTCACCAGGGCGTGGGGGACCGAGATCGACCTACACTGCCGCTACGCGGACTACGTCGGACCGGGCCGACCGTACCTGCTGGTGGTGCGTGACCGGCACGGCCGCAGGGAGCGGCTGGGAACCTGGACGCTGCCGCCGGGCAAGCAGATCAACTTCACCGCGGGCACGTCGTTGCCACCGTCCCAGATCGGCCAGGTCGAGGTCGCCCTCACCGACGGCACGCCGATCCTGCGTCTATCCAACTGACACGTGACGCTAGAGTCCGCGCGGCCCGGCGCGCTGCACTGCCCGATCCACGACATATGGTGAGGCCGTGCACAAGCGCATCTTCGGGATCGAGAACGAGTACGGGGTCACGTGCACGTTCCACGGACAGCGCCGGCTGTCGCCGGACGAAGTGGCGCGCTACCTGTTCCGCCGCGTCGTCTCCTGGGGCCGTTCGTCCAACGTATTCCTCAAGAACGGCGCCCGGCTTTATCTGGACGTCGGCAGCCACCCGGAGTACGCGACGCCCGAGTGTGACTCGCTCGAGACGCTCGTCGCGCACGACAAGGCCGGCGAGCGCATCCTCGAGGGGCTGGTCGTCGACGCGGAGAAGCGGCTGCACGACGAGGGCATCGCCGGCGACATCTACCTGTTCAAGAACAACACCGACTCGGCCGGCAACTCCTACGGTTGCCACGAGAACTACCTGATCGGCCGGCACGGCGAGTTCAGCCGGCTTGCCGACGTGCTGATTCCGTTCCTGGTGACCCGCCAGCTCATCTGCGGGGCGGGCAAGGTGCTGCAGACGCCGCGCGGCGCAGTGTTCTGCGTCAGCCAGCGGGCCGAGCACATCTGGGAAGGCGTGTCGTCGGCGACCACCCGCAGCCGTCCCATCATCAACACCCGCGACGAACCGCACGCGGACGCGGAGCGCTACCGCCGGCTACACGTCATCGTCGGAGACTCGAACATGAACGAGTGGACGACGATGCTCAAGGTCGGCTCGGCGCATCTGGTGCTGCGCATGATCGAGCAGGGCG
>JALZAI010000251.1 GCA_030948475.1 Actinomycetota bacterium | reverse complement strand
CAGACGGTGAGCCGAGTTGTTCGGCGTTAACCGCAGATTCGGGCGGAGCCCTTTGCCACGTTGACGAAGTCGTTCATCCTCGTCGCGTCGGACAGCGTCCAGTCTGCGACCGAGTTGAGTGACGAGTCGAAGTAGCTCAGACCCAGCCCGCCCTGGGCCACCAGGTCGCGGTACTCGAGCGCCAGCCAGTGCGGGTTGCGCAAAGCCGCGGCCTTGGTGTAGCCGGTCTCCGCGACCGCCCAGCCGACGTGATGCGCCCTGGCCCATGGGCCGAGCACGCCGAAGTACTTCATCGGGTCGAGCATCGGCAGGCTCGGGTTGCCGCCACGATTACTGCCGTAGTCGTTGTAGATGTCCATGCCGAGGATGTCGACGTACCGGTCCCCGGGCCAGAGCTTGTCCAGTCGGTAGTTGGTCGGGCCGAACAGTGAGTACCAGCCGGTAAAGATGACGGTGTACGCGACGTTCGGCGCGAGTGCGTGCACGATCGTGGAGAGGTGGCGTTGCATGGCTACCCAGTCGGGAAGGTTGCCGTCACCCTCGGGCTCGTGGTGGAAGGCCAGCCAGACCGGACCACCGACGCTGGCGAGCTTGGTGACCAGGTCCCGGGCCCACGCGTCGCCGCGACCGGCGGCCATGGCAGCCCACGGGTAGGGCAGTTTGAAGCTGATCCAGGGAAGCCGACCGGCGGCGAGCTCCGCCTTGACCGAGCGGATCGCGTAGTCGACCTGGTTGGCCGCGTAGTAGGTCCGGTGGATGGCCAGCGAGTGCCCGGTCCGACTCTCGAGAGCCGGTTGGCTCGCGGTCCCGCTAACGGCTGCGCCGAAGTAAGCACCCGCGGACGGGATTCCCTTGACATTGGTGACGCAGGAGGCCTGCGTGGGACTTGGCGAACTCGACGTCGGGGCGGGGGCCGCCGAGCTGGGCGCAGTTGGTTTCGGCGGGAGCGCCACGGCGGGCGCGGACGGCTGCAGGGTCAGCTCGAGGACCGGACCGTGTCCCGACTCCTTCGAGCGGAAGGCCGCGAAGGTACTTCTCGACGGGGAGGTAACCGCGATCGTCATCAGCGCGGCACGATGGACAGCGGCTGTGACGTCGAGGGAGACGGTGCTGGTCGTCCAGGTCGTCCTGACCTGGTCGAGATGCTTTGCGACAGCGGGCGCGCTGCGATAGGTCACCGCGTTCTCGGTCCACGGGGCGGTCCGCACGGCATCGGCCGACACGATTGCCGACAGGTGATGAGTCGAGCGCTGGAGGAGCAGGTGGGCGGCAACGACTGTCTGGTTCTTGAGCGCCGGCACCTGAAACCGAATGAGGGAGAGCTTGTGATGACCGGCCTGGGCCGAGGCCTGGATCTGGTTCGCCGTGCCGAAGTTTGCCCTCGGGTTCCCGGATGTGACGTAGGTGTCGGCGACGGATGCGAGCCGCAGTGAGCTGTGCGGAGTCGTCGCGCTCGCGGTCCCGGACAGCAGGGCAACCCCGCTGAGCAGAGTGGTAGCAGCTGCGGCGACGGCGAGTGACTTCGAGTAGGTCCAGTGCAGTGGGGCACCCTCGACGGCTGGCGCGCGGGCGTGGGTGGGCGCGGAGATATGGCGCGGAGTCATGGAGAGCCTTCCGGGGGTTGGGGTCTCCCGCGACGACTCCCACCCGTTTCGCGCGGGGGAGCCGACTCGATCGGCCGTGGCGTTCACCCCGCGACGTGCTAAATCCCAACGTACAGGCGCACAAACCTAACGCAAGTTTTACGCCGCTCCGCCCGGTATGTTCTAACTCACTGGAATTAGGGCTAAAGTTCCACGCAAGCTAAAAGTCGTTCGTTGGCGTCCCTTGGAGAGCCGCTTCATCATGCCGGTCGGCCAAGCACCATCGGTCGGCGTCGTCATCGCCACGCACAACCGGCCGGAGCTGATGCGTCAAGCCCTGGACTCGGTGCTCGGCCAGCACCACGACGGCCCGATCCGCGTCGTCCTGGTCTTCGATCGTTGCGAACCCGAACCGGACCTCGCCCGAGCTGACCCGCACCGCACAGTCACGGTGCTGACCAACCAGCGCACCCCTGGACTCGCGGGAGCACGAAACACCGGCATCCTGGCGCTGGACACCGAGTTGATCGGATTCTGCGACGACGACGACGTGTGGCTCGAGGGCAAGCTGGCGGCGCAGGTCGATCGGCTGGCCGAGTCCCCCGCGGCCGGCTTCACCACGACGGCGATGCGGGTGCGCTACGGAGACCGGAGCACGGTACGTCAGACGGGGCAGCGCCAGGTTAGTGTCCGTGACTTGGCCCGCTCGCGGATGTCGATGCTGCACTCCTCCTCGTTTCTGTTCCGCCGCACGGCGATGCTCGGCGCGCACGGCTTCGGCCTGGTGGACGAGACGATTCAACGAAGCATGGGCGAGGACTGGGATCTGCTGCTAAGGGCCGCCCGCCAATACCCGATCGAGCAGGTCGACGAACCGCTCATCAGCGTGCTGTGGGGGCAGACCTCCTACTTCAACGACGCCTGGCTGGACAAGAACGCGGCACACCAATGGCTTATCGAACATCACCCGGAGATCCGGGACGATCCACCCGCGCTCGGCCTGATGCTCGGCAAGCTGGCGTTCGGACACGCCGCCGTCAGCGAGCGGGGCGAAGCGCTACGGCTCGCGCGGCGCGCCGGGCGAGTCAACTGGCGGGAGCCGCGAACCGTCCTCGCGGTACTGGTGGTCCTCGGCGTCTCACCCGGCTGGGTCACCAAGCAGCTCAACAAGCGAGGTCACGGCATCTGATCCGGCCCGGCCAATTACGCCAGTACCAGGCGGAGGGCCTGCAGCCGCGCGCGAATCGAGGTCGTAGCGGCTTCGATCGCGCGTAGTTCATCGGGGGTGAGTTCGCGCCGCCAACCACCGGCGACCTCGCTCGGCGCGCGGTCGAAGTTGTGCAGGGTGCGCGAGGACCCGCTCTGCGGGGCGCGTGACTCCCGGGACAGTTCGAGATCGGTGCCCTCGCGCCAGGTGAGAGCGAGCGCGTCGAACAGTCGCCCCGTCGCAGCAACTCCTCCGCTCGCGAGTTCCTCGTGGGAGACCACGATCAGGTCGGCTGACTGCTCGGCGTTGTCGATAGCGATCTCGTACAGCGCCGACCAGAACTGCCCCATGGCTTCGGCCTCGCCGACCTTGTCCGGGCGGGGAAGCGGCCGCGCCGTGACCGCTCGAGCGGCGCGGTGCTCGTCGAGGATCGGCGCGAGCTCGCCCAGATCGGGTGCCCAGCCCATCCGTCGATAGCTGGCGAGAGCAGCACCCGGGTGCCGGTACAAGAGCACCGGGATCGCACCGGTCGTCGCGGCAACCACCGGAACCGAGAGCATCGCGAACGGATCCTTCATCACCAGCCGGGTCCCGGGCAGCGGCGCCGCCCACTGGCGCCGGCCGTAGCGGCTGAAGACGAACGGATTCCAGCCGCGGTAGGCCAGGCGCAACGCGCGCTGTTGCCTCGGCGTCAGCGACGTCAGCTTCGCCCAGCCGTGTAGCGTTCCGGCGAGCGCGTACTGTCGAGCCCGCGGGTTCATCGGTTCCCGTCCGGCGAGAGCAGTGCCGGAAGCGGTCGCCAGCAAGCGCGCGAGCCAGGTGGTGCCCGAACGCGGCATCCCAGTGACCAGGATCGGGCGGCTCATCGATATGCGACGTGTGGATGGCGTGCCTGCACGATATGTCTCCTTATCGGTTCGGCAAGGCTCGGAGCCCCAACATGGCACAGCGTCCGGTTAGCCTCGCTCGGCGACCGTCCGAAGTCGTGCGTAGGCGAGTCCGTGCCGGCGTCTGCGTCGGCGTTATCGCGTCGACGATGTTTCTCGCTGGCTGCTCGTCCCAGAGCAGCCCGACGAGCTGCCACCCGCACGGCTCGCCCGCACGGCTGGTCGCGGGATGCGGCACGCTCTTTGGAATCGCGACCCAGCCACACAGCTTCGCCCGTCTCAAGATTGTGGAACGCACCCTTGGTCTGCGCTTCGATCTCGTCTACCGGTTCCACGATATCGATGATCGGCTGCCCACAGCCGACGAGCGGGCCTTGGTCGCGGACGACCGAGTCCTGCACATCTCCATCGACGCCCGTCGATACCAGGACCCGGGTCACCGAGTCGCGTGGTCCGCCGTGGCGTCCGGCGCCTACGACGCCGCCCTGTCCAAGCAAGCTCGCGGCGTCGCCTCACTGCGTGCGCCGGTGTTTTTGACCTTCGATCACGAGCCGGATCAGCCGCAGCGTCGGCTGCTCGGGTCTCCGTCCGATTTCGTTGCCGCATGGCGTCACGTACACGACCTGTTCGTCCGCGCCGGGGCCACCAATGCGGTGTGGGTCTGGGTGGTCACCGGTTACGGACCGACGCGCGCGATTGCGGCGCGGATGTGGCCAGGCAACAGCTACGTCGATTGGATCAGCTGGGAGGCATACAACGCCTCAGGCTGCCGTGAAGGCCACACGGACCCCGCGCAGTTCCAGAGTTTCGACGAGACGGCCCTTCCGTTTTACTGGTGGATCAGGAAACACGGGCCCCCGCTGGGCATCGACGTGTCCAAACCGATGATGATCAGCGAGGCCGGGTCGGTGGTCTATTCGGGCGACCCCGGTCTGACGGCAAAGTGGTACCAGCAGATACCGGGTGTGCTCGCGCAGCACCCGCAAATCCGTGCGATTGCGTTGTGGGATCGACACGGTATCGCGGGATGCGGGTACGATTTCGATCACAGCGCCTTGATCAACCAGGCGGTCTCGACCGCGGGTTCGCAACCACCGATAACCGCGGGCTGAACGTCGCGACGATCCGCTGGGAAAGAGACTGGATGACGATCAGGCAGCGCGTTCCCCGCTCGTGGGTACCGGCGATCCGCGAGACGATGGTGCGGACCGGGCGGGCCACCAGCCGATGGCGGATGGACCCGTCCTTCATCGTCATCGGGGGGCAGCGATGCGGTACGACCTCGCTGTTCAAGGCGTTGGAACAACATCCGCAAGCTGTCCGGCCGCCGGTGGACAAGGGCACGGACTACTACACCCTGCACTACGACCAGGGCCGCGAATGGTACCGGAGCCGGTTTCCGCTGGGGGTGACGAGCAGGCGACGCGCCGCACGCGTTGGCGCCCCGCGCGCATTCGAAGCCTGCACCTATTACATGTTCCATCCGTTTGCCATCGAGCGGCTCGCGCGAGACTTCCCGGATATCAAGCTCGTGGTGATGCTCCGCGATCCGGTGGAACGTGCCTACTCGGCCTTCAAGCACGAATTGGCTCGCAGGTTCGAGTCCGAGCATGACTTCATGCGTGCCCTGGAACTCGAGGACAGCCGCCTGGAAGGTCAGGTCGATCGAATGCGGGAGAATGTGGCGTACGAGAGCCTCTCCCATCGACACCATGCGTATCGCCGGCGGGGGCAGTTCGCCGAACAGCTCGACCGGGTGTACACGCACTTCGCGCGCGAACAGGTTCACGTGTTGGACAGCGAGGCGTTCTTCGCCGAACCGCAGCGCGAATATCACCACCTGGTCACATTCCTGAGCCTGGCCGAGTGGCAGCCCGCGGCGTTCGAGGTGCACAACGCCAGGCCCAGCTCGTCGATGCCCGACGATGCGCGAAGCTATCTCCGCGAGCACTTCAAGGTCCATGACGAGCGGCTGGCCGATCTCCTCGGTCGCCGACCGTCCTGGGCACAGCTGTAGGAGCGCGGTCAGCCTCGAACCGCTGCGGCGAGCGGCCGCTCGACCGGCTGGCTGGCGAGCCGCACCCGCGCGAATACCCGGTGACCGGCAATGCTCATCGCGAGCAGCATCAGGCCGAAGAAGAACCCGCCGACCACGTCCGTGACCCAATGCTCGAGGTTGTTGATCCGGGCGTAGGCCTGGACCGATGCGAGCAGCGCGAGCAGGGTCCCACCGGCCGCCCAGGTGCGTCGCGAGCCTGGGGCGAACCGCAGTATGAGGAAGTAGATGATCAATCCGTACACCCCGATCACGCGCGCCATGCCTCCGGACGGCCAGGAACCGAGCGACGTCGGCGGGTGCCCCCGGTGCACGGTGTCCTTGAGGATGGTCTGGGCGTACTTCTCGGCCACCCACGCGAGAACCAGGAAGATCGGCGGCGCCCACCAGAAGCGCCGGCCGTAGTAGAGCGCGCTCAGCACGACGACGCCGAGCACGACCATGATCGGGATCACCTTCGTCGAGCCGATGTTGGTGAGGTCTCGCCAGGCGTGTGCCCACGGGCCACCGAGCTGGTTGCGCTGCCACCAGTGCAGCGCCGGGAGGTCCACGGAGGACTGCAGGCGATGCGCACCGATTCCGAGCAGGCAACCGACGATAATGACCACGGACCACGCGGCCAGGAGCACCACCGTCGATGTGGCGACGCGCCCGATCGCAGCGATCGACGCATCCACGCCGGCTTCAGCGCGGGACCTGACCCGTCGCCACCGCGGCGCGCTCGCGGGTCGCCCCGCCCGGGCTATCCCGCCAGCGCCCAGGACCGCCACCAATCCGAACCACACGACACACACCACGATGACAGCAGACACGGGCCCTCCAGCCTTAGCCTCGATCCGAGAATCGTCCGGCTCAGTGTGCGGACGATGCCGCGCCCAACCTGTGAATCGGCGGTTGGTCCGCGAGCTCGATTATGGCAATGATGCCTCAGGATCTAACATGAATCAAACGCGACGCAGGGCGGTGGCACGGCTTTGACGGGGAACGTCCTGATTCACGGTACGGCCGGCCCGACACCCGTCTCGTCGAGTGCACCGGTCGTACCGGTCGTACCGCGAGCGCGAGCTCGATGGCTGCCCCCCGGCTGGCCGCTCATGGCGATGCTCGTCGGGTACCCGATCTGGTGGGTGCTCGGCATCGCCGAGATCGTTCCGCTGCTCGCAGCGTGTGTGATGGCGGCGGAACTGCTGCATTTGCGAGCGCTGCACGTACGTCGCGGCTTCAGCGTCTGGTTGCTGTTTCTCGCCTGGGTCCTCATCGGGGCGCTGCTCCTGCAGGTCGACGCCCCGGGAGCGATTCCCGGCGGGTCCTCGACGCGCTACATCACGTTTGCCTTTCGCGTCGCCTGGTACCTCGCCGCCACGATCACGCTGCTCTACGTGTACAACCTGCGCGAGCGGGTGCCGACCATGCGCATCGTCCGCTGGTTCGCCTGGATGTTCGTCACGGTTGCGATCGGCGGCATTATCGGAACGATCGCGCCGGCTCTCGACTTCCGCTCCGCGATCGAGTACCTACTCCCGGAGGGCCTCAGTCGTGTTCAGTTCGTGCACGACCTCGTCCACCCCGTGGTCGCACAGCGTTACACAGTCGAGGGAATGCAGAATCCGCGCGTCAGCGCGCCGTTCGCCTACACCAATGACTGGGGGCTCAACTTCGCCTGTCTGTTGCCGTTCTTCGTCGTGGGATGGCTGGGCCGCGGTGCGGGCTGGCGCCGCCCGGCCGGCGCCGTCATCTTGGTGGCCGCGGCCGTTCCTGTCGTCCTGTCGCAGAACCGCGGGTTGTGGCTGGCGTTGGTCCTCAGCGCGGTCCTGATCTCGGTCCGCTCGGTGCTGCTGGGTCGGTTCAAACTCTTCGCGGGCATGCTGGGCCTGGGCGTTGCGATTTCGGCCGTGCTGCTCACGACCCCGATCGGGACCAATTTGCAGCACCGCCTCGACAACGGCTACAGCAACAGCGGCCGAACCAGCCTCGGCACCCATACTGTGCAGAGCGTCGTGTCCAAGTCGCCGGTCGTCGGCCTGGGCACCACCCGCAATATCGAAGGCAGCTTCTATTCGATCGCCGGCGGCAATACGGCCACCTGCAGCTTGTGCACTCCGCCCGCACTCGGCACGCAGGGGCACTTCTGGCTGATCATCTTCTCGACCGGTATCGGCGGGACGCTCCTCTACTTCGGTTTCGTGCTGCTGCAGTTCTTCCGACACGCTTCGATCGGCTCACCAGTCGTGACGCTCGGCCTATCCGTGCTTGCCTCGCATCTGATCACGTCCGCCGTGTACGACACGATCGGCATCGCCCTCGTCACGATCTTCGCTGCCATCGGGCTGATGTGGCGCGAGGCGCGGGATCGCGACGAGGTGGTGTCCGACGAGTATCCGCGAAAGGATCCGACGGTCGGCGGCTATCTGCGCCTGGCCAGACGCAACTTCGGAGTGTTCGCGGTGTGCTGCCTTGTCGGGATGGCCGGGGCCGGCACGCTGAGATACGCACAGGGAACGCAGGTCGAGGCGATCACCACGGTCTTCGTGTCGACCGGCGGCAATTTCGTGACCAGTTCGCGCGCCGAGACCCTGGACACGATCGCCCAGTTCATCGACGCCCCGCCCGTGCTTTCCGCGGCAAGTCGGGCGGCCGGGCGGCCGATCAGCTCCACTGACTCGCATCTCTACGTGACAGCCGTTCCGAACAGCCGGGTGCTGGAGATTCACTTCACCGGTCCGGACGCGGCCCGCGCAGTACGCGCCGCCGACATGGCCGCAAGTGCTGTGATCGCGGATCGTACGAAGCTCTTTCGCGCCGAGCAGTCCGGCACGGTCGCCGCCCTGTCCGCACAGCAGCGGTTGATCCTCGAATCGACGGACGTGCTCAACCGCGAGATCGCGGCGCATCACACCCCCACCGGACGGCTTCGGGCCGAACGTGCCGTGCTCCGGAAGCGCGCGGCTTCGCTGCGCGGCGACATCTCTCGGGCGCAGTCCGCAATCCCGAACAGCGGCGTGATCGTCGGGCATGCGCGAGCCCGCGAAGTCACTGACGTCTGGGCGGTTGCGCTCTCGAGCGGCCTGATGATCGGCTTGCTGCTGGCCTACCTCATCAGCCTCGGACGGAATTTCGTCGGTGCCCGCGTCCGCCATCGCCTCCGCGAGAAACGGGCGACCGGCCTACCCATCCTCGGCTGGCTGTCCAGCGCCACTGAAGCTCCGGTCGGCGACGACCTGAGTTCGCGAGTCGACCGGCCGCTGACCGAACTCGGCGGACGGGGCAGCGCTACCTTCTGCAGTGCCGACCCGAAGACACACGGTGCCGCAGGGGTGCTCGACCGAGCGGTCCGCTCCCAGGTCCCGTCCAGAGAGCTGGTAGCGACCGGCCGCCAGCGCGTCGTGGTGGTCGCGGCCCCGAGTACCAGGACGCGGCAGATCGAGCTGCTGCGCAGTGACTTGGAACGTCGCGGCGCAACCATCAGCGGATTGGTGCTCGTCGGGAAGCCGCCGGTTCGCGCGAGTCGAAGAGCGCGCTCAACTTACCTACGCTTACAAACTGACCGCACGGTCTGACGGGAACGGGGAGACATGGAAGCGCTACCTAGGGACGACCAGCAGACGCAGGTCGTGTCACACGCCGTCAAGCACCACTGGCGGGCCGTCGCAGTGGTGACCATCCTCGTGACTGCCGCGGCAACGGTCTTCCTGCTGCTGCGTGCGCCGTCATACACCTCGAAGGCGACGGTCCTGATCCAACCGCTGGTGGGCAATGCCCTCGCGGAGAGCATCTCGAGCAACGGCCAGAACGCGACGGTCGCGATGCAGACCGAAGCGAACCTGGTCAAGTCGCTCGCCGTTACCAAACTGGTCGACGAGAACCTGCACAGCTCGCTCCAGCCCGACCGGTCGACCGCCCTCGGCACGGTACCGATCAATACCCAGCTCGTCGACGTCTCCTATACGGCCGGTAGTCCGGAGTCGGCCAGGCGCTACGCGCAGGCTTACGCGAGCGCATTCCTGCAATACCGTTCGAATCAGGCTGGCGACGCACAGTCGGTGAAGCTGAATTCGCTGAAGAACCAGGCCGCGACGATCCAGAATCTGCTGGCGCTCGAGTCCAAGCTCGCCAACCAGCCGAAGCCACCGGCCGACGCGGCTTCCAAGATTCAGCTGTACGAAACCCAATTGGCGTCCATCCAAGCCGACATCGCGCAGGCCGTCGCAATCAGCACCCGATCCGGCTCGATAATCGTCTCCGCCGGGCTACCCGCCAGCAGCAGTGTCCTCGTTCTGGTCGGCGAAGGCATCGCCGCCGCCATCCTCGGGCTGCTGCTCGGCTCGGCCCTCGCGGTCTGGCGCGAGCGTCGCGATGACCGGATCCGATCGTCGGCCGAGCGGACGGTCGCCGGCATGCCGGTACTGGCAACGCTCCCGAGGGTACGGAATTCGGCCAAGGCGGCTTCTAACCCCGCTCGGGACGAGGCCTTCCGCCGCGCGAAGGTGGGTGTCCTTGCGGGGGCACCCCGTGCGTCGGTGATCGCGGTTTCCGCCGTCGCCGCTCACGAGTCGGCGGCCGACGTCGCGGTGAGCCTGGCGCGGGCTCTCGCGTCGGCCGGCTACCGCGTCGTCCTCGTCGACGCGGCCGTCGAAGGTTCCACGGTGGCTACGCGGATGGGCATTCGAGCGAACCCGGGTCTGTCCGACCTGCTGGCGAGCGACCCGGCGCGACTCATCGACGTCGAGTTGGCCGTCGCCGACGGCGTCCGGGTGCTGCCTGGTGGCAGCCACATGGCCGAGGCACGCGAGCTGTATGCCGGTGCGGCGGTGAGCGCGCTGCTCGGCCGGTTGCGCGGAGAGTCCGACTACGTCCTGCTCGCCACGTCACCCATCACGACCGGCGACGGAATGAGTGCGGTGCTTGGGGCCGACTCCGTCCTGCTCGTCGCCCGCGACCGGAAGAGCACCCACGAGCAGATCGAGGAAGCATGCGAAGCCAGCCGTCGCATCGGCGTCGAACCGCTGGGACTGGTGATCGTCGGGCGCCCGATACGCCGACGTGGTAAGGCTCGCTCGCGCAAGTTAGCCAAGGCCGCGGAACGCACACCCGCGATCGCCAGCGGCCCGAGCACGTCGACGGCACCGGCGGGCAAGACGGCTCGTCCCCGGCCGGGTAACCATGCCGATTCCGCGCCGCAGGCGGGGTCCGACCAGCTCGCTGGTGCGAAGAGTTCCAAGGGATCGTCCTGACCAGCGACAACGGGACACGCCTACTTCATCACGCCAGCGCGCGGGACTATCTGGCGTCGGTCGCGCCGTTGTTGTGGCCGCCCCCGGCGCGTATCACGACGCCCGGCCATGGGCTGCGCGGGCGGCGCGCGTCCGGCGGCGCTACCACGCCGATCAACTATGCCGCGCCAATCGACTACGTCGTATTCCCCTCCACCGCCAAGCCCAAGCTGGTGGTGCCAAACCGGCCGAGGCGGGTGAGCGCGGCTGCCGTCCGCAACTTCAACACCGGCTCGAGCGGGCGAAAGCGGTTGGCCGTCAATGCCCTCGCGGGGGCGGTCCGGCTCGGTGTCGGGCAGCTCGTCGCAGGCAGACTGGCGGTCGCCTACCCAGCCGGTGTGCCGGCCTCCGGCATCGAAGCCCACCTGTCCGAGGTCCTCGGCCGGCCGGTGCAGGTGAGTTTGTACATCGGGCCGGCACGCGCCGTGCGCAAGCCGGTTCTGCAGGTACTCGACGACCGAGGCACGACGTTCGCCTTCGCAAAGCTCGGCGTCGACGACTTCACCCGCGAGCTGGTGCGCAGCGAGGGCGAGGTGGCGCGTTTCCTGTCCGCGTTGCCGTTGCAGGTGCTGCGCGTGCCGGCTGTGCTGCACTCCGGCACCTGGAACGGACACGAGCTCGTGGTCCAGTCGGCGTTCCCTCGCGGCGCGGCGGCCGATCCGATGTCACCCGAGTTCAGCGCCGCCGTCAATGAGCTCGCCCGTGCGCGTGGTACCCGGACTCTCCCGCTGGCGCTGAGCAGCTACTGGACGCGGCTACGCGGGCGTCTGGAGGCACAACCACCCGGTCCGTTCCGCGCCGTCCTCGACGATTCGGTGACGCGCATCGAAGAGTCAGTCGGCGCGGTGGAACTCGCCTTCGGGTCATGGCACGGCGACTGGGCACCGTGGAACATGACCGTGTCCGATGGGCACCTGCTCGTGTGGGACTGGGAACGATTCCAGACCGATGTGCCCGTTGGATTCGACGCCGTGCACTTCGACGTGCAGGGTCCAGTCGTCTTCGACGCGGTGCCGCCGGCGCAGGCGTTCCGCAATACCCTCGGGCGCGCGAGCCGGTTGCTGGCTCCGTACGGGTCCGACGATGTGACCGCGGCGTTGCTCGTCTGGCTCTACGCGATTGAGCTCGCACTGGGCTACCTCGAGGATAGGGAGGCGGAAGTCGGCCGCACCCGGATGGGCCGCATGTCGACCTGGTTGACCGACACGTTGCACAGCGCGTCCGAGCGCACGCTCGGGGTGCACAGCGCGTGACCAGCCCACCGGCGAGTGCGCTGGGCACGAACTCACCTGCGGGTGAGCTAGCTCGCGATCGGCCCTCGGACCTGTCCCGGGTCGCGCGTGGAAGCGCCGCGAACCTGCTCGGTGCGGTGGTGTCAGCGGTGTGCGCATTCGCGCTCGCTGTCGTGGTGACCCGCGGCATGGACAAGGCGGCCGCCGGCATCTTCTTCTCGGTCACCTCGTTGTTCTTGGTGGCTACCTCGATCGGGCAGCTCGGTACCGACGCCGGCCTGGTGTACTTCCTGTCCCGGGCGCGCAAGCAGGGCCGGCAGGACTTGATCGACGACTACCTGAAGGCCGCACTACGACCGGTGCTCACGACGGCCGTCATCATGACGCTGCTCATGTTCGTGCTCGCTCCGCAGCTGGGTCAGCTCACCAATCCGCACCACGGCGACCAGGCCGCGACCTACCTGCGGGTGCTGGCCGTATTCATCGTCCCCTCGGCAGCGGAAACCGTGCTGCTCTCGGCTACTCGCGGACTGGGGACGATGCGTGCGAACGTCGTCGTCGAGCAGATCGGGCGGCAATGCGCGCAAGTGCTGTTCGTCGCACTGGCAGTCTTCCTGGCCGCCGGTGCCGGCAATGTGGCCGTCGCGTGGTCATGGTCGGTTCCGTACGTCATAGCTGGGATCGCCGCGGCGTTCTGGTGGCGCCGCCTGCGTACCCGATTCGTCCGCCCGGGCGTCGCGGGAGGGTCGCCGGTCGGCCGACCGTTCTGGCGCTTCACCGCGCCGCGCTCACTCGCAAGCGTCGCGCAACTGCTGATGCAGCGCATCGACATCGTGCTCGTCGGGGCGATCGCCGGACCTGTGCAAGCCGCGATCTTCACGGCGGCAACTCGATTCGTCGTCGCCGGTCAGTTCGGTCGCAACGCTGTCTCGCTCGCAGTCCAGCCGCCGTTGGCCGAGGCCCTCGCGCGTCGCGAGAAGAGCGCGGCGCATGATCTGTTCCGGACCTCGGCCGCGTGGTTGCTCGGCATAACCTGGCCGCTGTACCTGACGTTCTGCATTCCCGGAAGCGCGCTGCTTGCGATCTTCGGCGAAGGCTACGGCAGCGGCGCTCGCATCTTGCTGCTGGTCTCGCTCGGCATGCTGGTGGCGACGGCGTGCGGAGATGTGGACAGTGTCCTGATCATGAGCGGACGGACGTCCTGGAGCCTGACCAACATGGTGGTCGGACTCACCGTCATGATCGGGCTTGATCTCTGGCTGATTCCCGGGCACGGGGGGGTGGGCGCTGCCATCGGCTGGGGCGCGGCGATGGCGGTGAAGAACACGTCCGCGCTGGTTCAGGTCTGGATCGCGTATCGGTTCAACCCATTCGGACGGGCGACGCTGACGATGGCCGCACTCAACCTCGGCTGCTTCGCCGCCGTGCCGCTCCTCCTCAAGCTGGTCCCGGCGCCTGCCTGGGTCACCCTGCTCGCCGGCCTTGCCATCGGCGCAGCCGCCTACCTCGCCGGCCTGTGGGTGTTCCGGCGACCATTGGAACTCGACGAGTTCCGCTCGATGCGGCGGCGCAGGCCGGCGACCCGGCGCATGTGACGCCGACTCACGCGTGCGGGAAAGTCACGTAGACGCAACCTTTGTCCGAGCCGGACTGCATGGTGAGCCGATACCGTCCCGGCGCCGGCACAGGGAGGTTCACCGCGAAGTAGCGTGAGGTGTCCGCGTCCTCTATCGCCTTGGAGCTGACGGTGCGGCTCGACCCGGCACCGGTCGGGTCCACGAGCACGGTCACCGTGCGCAGGTGCGCCGCGTGTTCCGGGATCACGTAGAGGAACACCGTGGGCGTCTTGGACTTGCGAGCGTCGGCGGAATACTGCTTGCGAGCAGTGACGAAGTTGCCCACCGCCACGCTGCCGGCCCGCACGTCGCTGCGCTGGCCGACGACCGCGCACGCGCTCGACGCGCTACCCGGAAGCGAGTCGAGGATCGGCGTCTGGTTCCGCTGCCCTGTCGAGGCCTCACCGGGTGTCGGGAAGGGTGCGGAGACCGAAACCGAACTCGCCGCCGCGGGCCTGGAGGCCGTGCTCCCGGACCTGGGCACCTTCGAACTCGACCTGCCGGGTGCGGCCGACGGTGTGCCCGACGTCGACCCGCCGGGTGCGGCTGACGGGTCCGATGAGCCGCTGGCGGTCGGCCCCGTTTCCCCCGAACTGGCGGACGGCGTGTTGTCGGCGCCGGCCGAGGAGCTACATGCGGCGAGTGGACTCGCGAGCAGAGCGATAACGGCGACGGTGCCCGACAGGTGCAGACGCTTCATGATTGCGGTTCTCCAGATCAGTGCGAGCGGTGCCGTCAGGTGGCTGACGGCAGTACCGGCCCGGCGGCTGGGGCCACCGGGGCGGTAGTAGTGCGACCAGTTCCGGATCAGGCCCCGTTCAACACGATCGTCCACATCGCGGCGCGATCGGTGGCGGCGTCGGTGCTGGCCGTGCGCCCACCATATGTCTGAGCGGGCACTGGACCGTCGGAGTCCGCGACTAGCGCCTGCACCGTCAGCGTGCCGCTGTCGGTGTTCGAGCCGCGGGACGTGACCCCGGCGGGCGCGGTCCAGGTACGGGCCGCGCTCGCGCGGTCAGTCCAGAACGAGACCACCAGATCGCCCGCCCCCGCTGCCGCCGTCGGCGTGGTGTGGCTGGCGGTGCTGGCGTCCGCCCGCTGGGCAAACGCCGCCACCGGGGTGGTGGTATCGACTCCGGAATACACCACCAGTTTCGCGGCCGCGTGGGAGTATGTCGCGCTGTCGAAGTGCACGGTCGCACCGAGGTCGCCGGCGGCAAGAACCTTCGTCCACACTGTCGTTGCCAGTGTGCCGCTGTCGAACGTCGTACCCACCTGCGTCCAACCAGTGACGCCGGTCGGGCCGGTCCAGGTCACGGTCGTCGGAGCCGAGAAGAACGCCACCGCCGTGTCACCGGCGTGCGCGGCCGCGGGAATCGCCAGCTGCTTGACCTTGACGTTGCCACCGCCCGCATCGACCGACCCGACGAAGCTCGGCCCGCTCGTTACGGCGGCGACCGTAATCGACTTGGTCAGCGGCGTCGACGTACCGCCGTTGTCGGTGACCGTCAGCTTGACCGAGTAGGTGCCGGCGGCCGAATAGGTGTGCGACGTAGTCGCGGCTGTGCCGTTGCCGCTGTCGCCGTAATCCCAACCGTAGGCACTGATCGTACCGTCACTGTCGCTCGAACCAGTGCCATCGAACGTGCAGGACAGGCCCAGGCACGAGGACGTGATCGCCGCGGTGGGTGCCCGGTTCGTGACGGTGATCGTTTTTGTTACGGCATTCGTCGCGCCGCCGTCATCGGTGACGGTCAGCGTCGCGGTGAACGTGCCGTCTGCGGCGTAGGTGTGCGACGGCGTCGCCGCGGTGCCGGTCGTGCCGTCACCGAAGTCCCACGTGTACGCGGCGATGGTGCCGTCGGAGTCGCTCGATCCGGAGCCATCCAATGAGCAGCTTCGGCTGGTGCAGCTGGATGTGAACGCCGCGGTCGGCGCGGTGTTGGCCGGTGCGCCGGACAAGAACAGCGCCCGACTCTGCCAGGTCACCGCGTCGACTCCCGGGCCGCTGACGACCGTGGGGGTACCCGACACCGTGCCGGCGGTGAAAGCCACTCGGCGCAGCTTGCCGTCCGTTCGGTCGGCGTAGTACAGCTGGCCCCCCGCGACGAACATCCCGTCCGCGGTGCTGAAGTTGACGCTGCTGGATGCCGTCAACACGGTCTCGTCCATGATCCCGCTGTCCGGGGTGAACCACCGCGAGTACAGCTTCGAGTCCCCCGACAGCGTGTAGTACAGCCGGCCCTGGGAGTACACCATGCCGGTTACGGTCGGTAGCTGCGCGTACAGCGATGGCACCATGCCGCGGAACGTCGTGCCGTCACCGCTGTCGATGTTCGACCAGGTCGGGTCGTTGTACGGGTCGATCTGGGTCGCAGCCCCGAACGCATTGTTGCTGAAGGTCCGCGAGTAGAGGTAGCCGTCGGTGTATCCGTAGAACACCTTGTTGCCGACCATGAAGGCTCCGCGCCAGTTGCCGAAGTCGATGCCCTGGTTGTTGGCGCTCGCGCCCGTAGCGGTCGTCCCGTCGAAAGCGACGGTGGCGAGAGTATCCGAGCCGCCGGGAGGCGTCGGCGTGGCGATCGACCCGGCGAGGTACACGGTTGCGGGCAGTGCGGCCGTCGCCGTCGACGCTGGCGTGGAACCGCCGGCGTACGGGAAGAACGCGATCTTCGGTCGTTTGTACCGGTAGTTGCCGACGAAGTCGGTGTTCGAGCCGATCCACAGCCCCTCGGATGTGCTGAGCACGGCGAACACCGCAACGCCCAGCGGCTTGCGGCCCGGGTTCCAGCTGAACGGACGTCCGCTCACCGGGTCGAGGGCAGCCAGGCCGGGACGCGGCACGGCACCGGCCCGGGCCACGTCGGAACCCTTCGGGTTGTTGTTCCACCGGTTGTGCCCGCCGATGTAGACGGCGGTGTTGGTGACCGTGATGCCCCACACCGTGTCGCCGCCGGTCTCGTCGACCCAGGTCGGCTGCGCATTGGTGTTGGTCGGCTGGGTCTCGAAGCGCGTGGTCGCGTCGCAGAGCGTGCCGTGTCCGCCGCCGGTCGCGTTGATGACGAAATACGAGCCATCGGGCGAGAACGAGACACCGCGCACGTAGCTGTCGTAGGCCCAGTTGTAGCAGTACGGCGCGTACCGGGTGGTGTTCCACGGCGAAACGACCGCCGCTGCGCCGGACAGATCCAGCATGACGACCTGGTCATGCAGCACAGTGTCGGCGTACTTGAAGTTGCCGATGACGATCATCGTCTTGCCGTCAGCGGTTACGTCGAGACCCCACGGTCCGACCCACCCCTGCGCACCCGTACCGGTGTCGTTGTGATGCCCGCTCAGCTGCACGTTCAGGAACGGGTCCAGCGCACCGGTCGTCGCGTTCAAGGACACCAGACCCGCGTGCGCCTTGCCGCCTGCATGTCCGAACGTCCCGCCGACATAGAGCCGACTTCCCCGCGCCACGATGTCGTTGACGTAGCCGAAGTCGAATGCCGGCGGCTTGAAGCTGGTGACCAGGTTGCCGGTCGTCAGGTCCACCAGCGCCACGAACTGTGCCGCGGCACCGTTGACCTGGGTGAACGTCCCGCCGATGTAGGCCGTGCTCGACGTCGGGCCGGGCAGCACCGCATTGACGTTGCCGTTGACGTTCGGCGCGAAGCTGGACAGCGCACCGGTGGCCTTGTCGAACGCCGCCACGTGCGCTCGCGGCAGCCCGCCCACCTGGGTGAACGTCCCACCGATGATCATCACGTTGCCGTTCTGGGCGATCCCGAACACCCGGCCGTCGTTGACCGCCGGGGTGATCGCGGACGGCACTGCGGACGGCAGCGTGCGGGCCGGCGCCGGAGCGGAGGCCTGCGCTGCCGATGCAGGAGCGGCGGCTGCCAACGCAGCGGCTCCTACGAGAACTGCGCTCAAAGCCAGCGCGAGGCCGGCTCGCATTGATGGCTTCATCGTTCCCCCAAAGTTGATGCTGCTCATGATCTTCCTAGCTGACTGACCGGCGGTGACCGGTGGTTGTTCGGCAATCGGTCGGTGGCGGCGATTTGCGTGCGTCAATAGGCACCTTCGCCCTTGAACACTGCGCGTGCCGTCTTCAACAGCACCGAGAGATCCAGCAGCAGCGACCAGTTCTCGACATAGCTCAGATCGAGTCCGACGGACTTGTCCCAGCTCAGGTTGCTGCGCCCGCTGACCTGCCACACACCGGTGAGACCGGGCTTGACGAGCAACCGGCGCCGGACGTCGTCCCCGTACTCGGCGAACTCCGAGGGAAGCGGCGGGCGCGGGCCGACGAGCGACATCGAACCCTTCGACACGTTGACCAACTGGGGCAGTTCGTCGAGCGAGAAGCGGCGCAGCACGCGGCCGACAGGCGTCACCCGCGGGTCGTCCTTGACCTTGAACAGCAGTCCGGCGCCGTCGTTGAGCTCCTGCAACTCGTGCACTCTGAACTCGGAGCCGATCTGCATCGACCGGAATTTGATCATGGTGAAGGGCACGCCGTCTTTGCCGATGCGGGTCTGGCGGAAGAACACCGGACCGCCGTCGGATGCCACCAGCGCGGCGAGCACCGCCAGGACCGGGAAGAGAAGCACGAGTGCGAGCGTCGCCATGCTCCGGTCGAAGGCGCCCTTGACGAGCCGCCGGGTCCCGGTGAACCGAGGCCCGTCGACATGGACCAGCGCCATGCCGCCGATCGGCTGAATGTGCAGGCGCCGGTCAGCCATGCCGGTCAGCCCGGACGAGACGATCAGATTGGTGTCGGTGCCTTCGAGCTGCCAGGACACCCGCCGCAGCTGATCGGCGTCGAGTACTCCGGGGAGCACGGCGACGGTGTGCGCATCGGCGAGCGCGACGGACTGACGAACGGAGCTAATGTCGCCGTAGACGCGTACCCCGGCGGCCGCTAAGCGCGCCATGGAATGGGGGTCGGCCTTGACCCCGCCAGGCACGCACGCCCCGACAACACGTACGCCGACTTGTCTCTCGTCGTCGAGTCGGCTCGCAAAGCGCAGGATTGCCTCGGGTTCGCCCACCGCCAGCAGCGAGGTCAGCCCCTGTCCGGTCAACCACCACTTGCGCAGCACGCTGCGCATCGCGAGCCGGCCACCCGCGTCGATAACGACAGTGAGGACCAGGGCAAGGAGCATGAAGCCGCGCGAGATGTCGAACTTCGCTGCGTAGAGCCCGAGCGTGACCAGCGCCGTGATCCGCAGGAACGCCACTGACACGCGCTGGAACTCAGCGGTCCCGGTGCCAATGCAGCGGGACTCGTACGCCCCGGCGAAGGCCAGACTCGCGACCCAGAGCACCGGAAGACCGACCGAGAACAGCAGGACGACCTGCCGATCGTGCAGCGCGCCGCTGAACGAGCCGAACCGAAGGAGCATGGCGATGAGGTAGGCCAGCACCGCGGACGTGGCGTCCACGATGCCGAGCCGGATCTGATAGCGGTGAACCCAGTCGGGGCTCGGACGTTGCACTTCGGCGGCCAGGTCTACGTGCAGCGCGAGGCTCGGTGCGCTCGGCGCCATCTGCAGGCGCGAAGCCGCTTCGGGCTCGCCCACCTGGCTGGCAGTGCGGTTGCGTCCATCGACAACTGCCGAATCGGCAGTCATCACCTGCCCATCGGCAGGGGCAAGCTGCATATCCCCCATGACAACAATCCCCCGACTCACGCCGGCTGCATTACAGCCGACCTCCCCCGCGAAGCCGCCTCGACGACCCTCCCCGGACCGCGAACCAGCATGTGGGGTAAATATAGCCCAAGTAAAGCGGCGCGCAAGCCGAAGCCCTTTACGTAGCTTTCGCAGCTGACCAAGGGCCTCAATCGCCCGTCAAACCATCCTCGGGCCGGGCTCGGTGCCCCGATCCCCCATGCTCCGTGCTGGTCTGGCCCACACACGCGATTTGCCCCTAAGGTCCGAAAGGCGATGAACCTCAGTGCAGGCGCTGGACCGACTCGCTGGTAAACGCTCTATAACAGTATGGAGAAATACTGGTAACCAATTGCGACTAAGGTCAGCCGAAAATCCACGCGCAGGCATTCCTGTCCATATATCGCTGGCTTATCGAACTGTCAACTCGAGTCTGGGTCAGCCCGCTCCCGCCTGCTCGAACTTCCACGCGTCGGCAACCATCTCCTCCAACCCGCGCTGGGGCAGCCAGCCGAGCAGTTCGCGCGCCTTGTCGCTGGAGGCGATCAGCATCGGCGGATCGCCGGCGCGGCGCTCGGTTTCGCGGACCGGAATGTCGAGCCCGGTCACCTCGCGTACCGTGTCCAGTACCTCGCGCACCGAGTAGCCGGAACCGCTGCCGAGATTGACGATGTGATGCTCACCGGGCGCGCCGACCCGAAGCGCGAGCAGGTGCGCCTGGCCGAGATCGACGACGTGAATATAGTCGCGGACGCAGGTTCCGTCCGGTGTCGGGTAGTCGGTGCCGAACAGCGCCATCGGCTCACCCGTACCGGCCGCCGCACGCAGCGCGTTGGGGATCAGGTGCGTCTCGGTGGCGTGCCGCTCGCCGTAGCTCAGACCTTCGACCGCGTGCAGGGCGCCCGCGACGTTGAAGTACCGCAGGCTCGTCGCGGTCATCCGGTACGAGCGCGCGTAATCGGTCAAGGCCATGTCGATCGCGAGTTTCGTCGAGCCGTACGGGCTCGTGGGACGCGCCGGGGTGTCCTCGCGGATCGGCTGCTGCGCGATCTCGCCATAGGTTGCGGCCGATGACGAGAAAACGATGCGCTCGACGCCGTACGCGTGCAGCGAATCGAGCATGGCGACGGTGCCGATCACGTTGTTGCGCCAGTACATCGAGGGCTCGGCGACCGATTCGCCGACCAGCGACTTGGCGGCAAAGTGGACGACCGCCTCGATGTCCCACTCGCCGAGACTGCCGTCCAGTGCGGTGATCGGCAGCTCGTGGAACTGCGCCCCGGGCGGCACCGCATCGGCGTGCCCGGTCGACAGATCGTCCACCACGATGACCTCGTGGCCGTCCGCGAGCAGTTGCGCCGCGACCACGCTGCCTATGTAGCCGGCTCCGCCGGTGACCAGAACGCGCATCGCTCGACCCTACCGAGCGTGGCCCACCGCGCTGCGCGAGGATGAGACGGTGCGCCACGCAGACGACGTCGAGCTGCGCGCCGACGTGCGCCGGGTCGCCGCGTTGCTCGGCGAATCGCTCGTGCGCCAGCAGGGGCCGGACGCGCTCGAGCTCGTCGAGCGGGTCCGCAGACTGACCAAGCAGAGCAAGGAGTCCGGCGACGACGCCGGCGAGGTACGCGAGTTGCTGGCCGAGCTGCCCATCCATACGGCCGCGGTGCTGGTTCGTGCGTTCGCCGCCTACTTCCACCTGGCCAATGTCGCCGAGCAGGTACACCGGGTGCGCAGCCTGCGCTCACGTCCGGCTGCCGCGGGCTGGCTGGCCCGCACGATGGCCGATGTCGCCGAACACAACGGCCCCGACGCGCTCACCGCCGCTATCGAGGCGCTGGCCGTACGGCCGGTGTTCACGGCGCACCCGACCGAGGCGAGCCGGCGCTCGATCCTGACCAAGCTGCGCCGCGTTGCCGACGTGCTGGCCGTCGAGACCAGCGCCGCTACGGCGGCCCGCGCTCGCCAGGACCGCACTCTGGCCGAGATCATCGACCTGGTCTGGCAGACCGACGAGCTGCGCCAGCACCGTCCGACACCGGTCGACGAGGCCCGCAACGTCGTGTACTACCTGCAGGACATCGCCGAGTCGACGCTGCCCGAGCTCGCTATCGACCTGGTCACCGAGGCCGAGCGACACGGCGCCAAGATCACCCAGGACGCGCGTCCGCTGAGCTTCGGCACCTGGATCGGTGGCGACCGCGACGGCAATCCGAGCGTCACCGCCACCGTGACCCGCGACGTCCTGCAGCTGCAGCACCACGTCGCGGCGCGGTCGCTCACCCGGGCGATCGACATGCTGATCGCCGAGCTGTCGTCGTCGACAACGGTCGTCGGCGTGAGTGCCGAACTCAACGCGTCCATCGAGACGGATCTGGCCGTCCTCGACATCGACCCGCGGCTGATCACCCTCAACGCCACCGAGCCGTACCGGCTCAAGCTGACCTGCATCAGAGCCAAGATCGCCAACACCCGCCGCCGCGTCGACGACGATGCACCGCACACCCCGGGACGCGACTACCTTGGCGGCTCGCAGCTGCTCGCCGAGCTGGCGCAACTGGGTTCGTCGCTGCGGGCCAACAACGGCGCACTGATCGCGGACGGCCTGCTGGCCCAGGTCGAGCGCACTGTCGCCGTCTTCGGGCTGCACCTCGCGACGATGGACGTGCGCGAACACGCCGACGCGCACCACCACGCGGTCGGCCAGCTTGTCGACCGGCTGCTCGAGCAGAGCTGGCTCTACGCCGATCTACCCCGCGACTATCGGCTGCGGTTGCTGTCGAAGGAGCTGACCTCGCGCCGTCCGCTGGCACCACACCCGCCGCCGCTCGACGAGGCGGGTGCGAAGACATTCGCCGTGTTCTGCGAGATCCGCTCGGCGATCGACACGTACGGACCCGAGGTGATCGAGAGCTACATCGTCTCGATGACCCGGGGTGCCGACGACGTGCTCGCCGCGGTCGTACTCGCGCGCGAGGCCGGTCTGGTCGACGTGCACGGCCCAACTGCGAACGGCGCGCGCCGCGCGCCGTTCGCGGACATCGGCTTCGTGCCGCTGCTCGAGACGGTGGACGAGCTTCGGCGCAGCGGCGAGGTGATCAGCGAGCTGCTCAGCGACCCGACCTATCGGCTGATCGTGAAGCTGCGCGGCGACGTGCAGGAGGTGATGCTCGGCTACTCAGACTCGAACAAGCAGGCCGGTATCACCACGTCCCAGTGGGAAATTCACCGGACGCAACGCACGCTGCGTGACGTCGCGGCACGGCACGGGGTGCGGCTGCGCCTGTTCCACGGACGCGGCGGGACGGTCGGGCGCGGTGGCGGCCCGACCTATGACTCGATCCTCGCCCAGCCGTGGGGTGTGCTCGACGGTGAGATCAAGTTCACCGAGCAGGGCGAGGTGATCAGCGACAAGTACGCGCTGCCGGAACTGGCCCGCGAGAATCTCGAGCTCACCGTCGCCGCCACGCTGCAGGCGTCCGCGCTGCACCGTACGCCGCGGCAGTCCGGCGCGCAGCTTGCCCGCTGGGACGAGTGCATGAACCGGGTCAGCGACGCCGCCTACACCTCGTACCGCACGCTTGTCGACGACATTGACCTGCCCGCGTACTTCCTGGCGTCGACGCCTGTCGAGCAGCTCGGGTCGCTGAACATCGGCTCGCGGCCGTCCCGACGTCCGTCGTCGGACGGTGGCCTCGGCGGGTTGCGCGCGATTCCGTGGGTGTTCGGCTGGACGCAGTCGCGCCAGATCGTGCCCGGCTGGTTCGGCGTCGGATCCGGGCTGGCCGCGGCGAGGGCGGCCGGCCTGGAGGATGTCCTGGCCGAGATGCATGCCGAGTGGCACTTCTTCCGGACCTTCGTCTCCAACGTCGAGATGACGCTGGCCAAGACCGACCTGGATATCGCCGCGCACTACGTGTCGATCCTGGTTCCGCCGCCGCTGCGCCGGCTGTTCGACGTGGTGCGCGCCGAGCACGCGAGCACCGTCGCCGAACTGCTGCGGATCACCGGGGAGCTCGATCTGCTGGACAACTCGCCGGCGCTGAAGCGGACGTTCGGGGTACGCGATGCGTATCTCGACCCGATCTCGTACCTGCAGGTGGAGTTGCTGCGGCGGGTGCGCTCGGACGAGTTCGAAGTTCCGATCGAGCTGCGCCGGGCACTCCTGCTGACCATCAACGGAGTCGCTGCGGGGCTGCGCAACACCGGCTGAGTGACGGATCGCGGGTGACGGTGGCGTCCGAAAACCGCGAGTCGGTGTCGGCGGCACGGGGCAGACTGAAAGGCATGATCCCCGACCCGGACGCGTGCTATCGGGCCGTGCAGGGACGCGATGCCCGATTCGACGGCTGGTTCTTCACCGCGGTGCGCACGACCGGCATCTACTGCCGCCCGTCCTGCCCGGCGATCACGCCCAAGCGCGGCAATGTGAGCTTCTATCCGAGCTCTGCGGCGGCGCAGCGGTCCGGCTACCGCGCGTGCAAGCGCTGCCGTCCGGACGCCTCCCCCGGTTCGCCGGAGTGGAATGTTCGCGGCGATCTCGCCGGTCGCGCGCTGCGCCTGATCGGAGACGGCGTCATCGACCGCGAGGGCGTGCCTGGTCTGGCGCAGCGGCTGGGCTACTGCGAACGGCAGGTGCACCGCACGCTGATAGCCGAGGTCGGCGCCGGACCTCTCGCGCTGGCCCGCTCGCAGCGAGCGCAGACCGCGCGCGTCCTGCTCGAGACGACGCAGCTGCCGATCACCGGCGTCGCGTTCGCCGCCGGGTTCGGCAGCGTGCGTCAGTTCAACGACACCGTCCGAGCCGTTTTCGCGACCACCCCGAGCGGACTGCGCGCGCTCCACCGGCGCACCGCGTCCGAGCCCGGCAGTATCACGCTCCGGCTGCCCTACCGCGAGCCGATCCAGCTCAACGCGATCCTCGAATTCCTCGGCGCCCACGCCGTGCCCGGTGTCGAGGCGTATCGCGACGGCGTGTTCACCCGTGCCCTGCGCGCTCCCGGCGGACCGGCGCTGATCAGTCTGTCCGCCGGCGCAGGCGCGGCCAGCTGCCGAGTGCGCCTGAGCGACACGCGCGACCTGGTGACGGTCGTGTCCCGCGTCCGGCGGCTGCTCGATCTGGACGCCGACCCGGTCGCGGTCGACGACGTGCTCGGCGCCGATCCCGCGCTGGCGCCGCTCGTCGGAAAGCGCCCGGGGCTGCGTTCGCCGGGCAGCGTCGACGGCTTCGAGACCGTCGTGCGGACAATCGTCGGCCAGCAGATCTCGCTGCGCGGCGCGCGCACCGTCCTCGGACGGATCGTCGCCGAGCACGGGGCAGTCGGCTTCCCCGGCGAGCCGTGGCGGCTGTTCCCATCGCCGGACGTGCTCGCCGCGGCGGACCCGGCAACACTGCCGATGCCCCGAGCCCGCGGCCGGAGCGTCCAGGCGGTCGCCGCAGCCGCCGCGTCCGGCGCGCTGGACCTCGAGCCCGGCGCGGACCGCGACGAGCTGCGTGCTGTCCTGCTCGCGCTGCCCGGTATCGGGGCCTGGACCGCCGACTATCTGCGGATGCGCGCGGTTTCCGACCCCGACGTCCTGCTCATCGCAGATCTCGTCGTCCGCCGAGCCGCCGCCGACCTCGGCCTCGACCTGACCGGCGGACGTCGCGACTGGGCGCCCTGGCGCAGCTATGCCACCCATCATTTGTGGGCGCACCTGTACGCCGACGTCTGGGCCGGTGCGCGATGACGCGGTACGCGGTGATCGCGTCTCCGCTGGGTGACCTGCTCGCCGTCCGCGACGACGTGGGCATCTCCGGGCTGTATCTGCCGACCGGCAGAAATGCCGTGTCGCCCGAACCGCGGTGGACGCGCGACGACGCGGCCTTCAGCGAGCTGCGCACCGAACTGGGCGAATACTTCGCCGGCAAGCGGCGCGCGTTCGACGTGGCGCTGCACCCATGCGGCACCCGATTCCAGCAGCTGGTCTGGCAGGCGCTGCTCGCGATCCCGTACGGCGAGACGACCAGCTACGGCCGAACGGCCACCGCGATCGGCAATCCCAGCGCATCGCGAGCGGTCGGCCTGGCCAACGGGCAGAATCCGATCTCGATCGTGGTGCCCTGCCACCGGGTGATCGGCGCGAACGGCTCGCTCACCGGGTACGGCGGCGGCCTGAGCGCGAAGCGGTGGTTGCTCTCACATGAGGCCATGCACGCGGGGCTGTTCGCATCCTGATCAAGCGCGCGGCATGCTGGCCGGATGCGCACGGTCGGGGTCGAGGAGGAGCTGATGCTCTTCGCGGCGTCGTCGGGCGCGCCGCGTCCGGCCGCTGCGGGAGAACGGCTGGCCGCTGATCCGAGCACAGCGGTCGAACACGAGTTCAAGCTGGAGCAGGCCGAAATTGCCACCGACCCGACTACCGACGTCGCGGCGTTGCTCGAGGATCTCTGCGGGCGCCGGAAGGAGATCATCGCGTCGGCAGCGGAGCGCGGGCTGCGCGTCGCCGCGCTCGGCACCAGCCCGGTGCAAGCCGATCCGACGCCGACCCCGGACGAGCGGTACGGACGCATGCACGAGCACTTCGCGCTGGTCGCCGGGGATCAGCTCACCTGTGGCATGCACGTGCACGTGTCGGTCGATTCGCGGGCCGAAGGGGTCGTCGCGATCGACGCGATCCGCGCCTGGCTCCCGATCCTGCTGGCGATCTCGGCTAACTCACCGTTCTGGGACGGACGCGACAGCGGCTACGCCAGCTACCGCAACGTGTCCTGGGGTCGCTGGCCCACGGCAGGAGCGACCGCGCCGTTCCGGGACGAGGCAGGCTACGACGGGGCGGTCGAGCAGTTGATCGCCGCCGGTGCCGCCCTGGACGCCGGCATGATCTACTTCGACGCCCGCCTTTCGGCGCAGTACCCCACCGTGGAGATCCGGGTGGCCGACGTCGTCCAGCGGGTCGCCGACTCCGCACTGGTCGCCGCCCTCGCGCGGGCGCTGGTCCAGACGGCCGTCGAGAACCGGCTGGGAGGCGGCATACAGAGTGCCGCGCTGGTGCGCGCCGGATCGTGGCGGGCGGCCCGCTTCGGGCTCCGCGGCGAACTCCTCGACCCGGGCGACGGGCGGTTGCGGCCGGCCGGCGACGTCCTGGACCGGGTGCTGGATGTGCTGAGGCCGGCGCTACGGGCCAGCGCGGATCTGGCGGCAGTCGAGGCCGGGATCACGCGGGTGCTGACCGAGGGCACCGGCGCCGAGCTGCAGCGCGCCGACCTGGCTCGGCTGGGTCTGGTCGCCGAGCTGGTCACAGCCGCCGCCGCGCGTACCGCCGCATGTTGAGCCGGGAACGAAATCGCCTGTCGCGGTGTCGTACTCACGCCATACCGTGGCGATCATCCGAAGACGAAGGCAGGACACACGATGGCAGACGTCATCCAGGCAACCGGTCTGGTGAAGACGTACGGCAAGCTGCGGGCGCTGGACGGGCTCGATCTCGCCGTCCCGGAAGGCACCGTGCTGGGGCTGCTCGGGCCCAACGGCGCGGGCAAGACCACGGCGGTACGCATTCTGACGACGCTGCTCGAGGCCGATGGCGGCTCGGCGACGGTAGCCGGGTACGACGTGCGCACCCAGCCGGGCCAGGTTCGCTCGCACATCGGGCTGTCCGGGCAGTACGCAGCAGTCGATGAATACCTGACCGGCCGCGAGAACCTCGACATGGTCGGCCGCCTCTACGGCCTGGGCCCGAATCGTTCGCGCACCCGGGCGCAGGCGCTGCTGGAGCGATTCGAGCTGATCGACGCCGCCGATCGCCCGGTGAAGACGTATTCCGGCGGGATGCGACGCCGGCTCGACCTCGCCGGCGCGCTGGTCGCCGAACCGCCGGTGCTCTTCTTGGACGAGCCCACCACCGGCCTCGATCCGCGCAGCCGCATCGAGATGTGGGACGTGATCACGCAGCTGGTCAAGGGCGGCACGACGTTGCTGCTCACCACGCAGTACCTCGAGGAGGCCGATCGGCTGGCCGACGACATCGTGGTTATCGATCACGGCAAGTCGATCGCGCGCGGCACGGCGGACCAGCTCAAGGCACAGGTGGGTGGGGAGCGGATCGAGGTAGTCGTCGGCTCGTCCGAGGATCTCGGCGGTGCCCGTGCGGTGCTGGCCGGGCTCGCTGCCAGCGCGGTGACCGTAGACGACCACACCCGCCGGCTCACCGCGCCGGTCCAGGGAGGCGCCGGCGTGCTGATCGACGCGCTACGGCAACTCGACAGCGCCGGCATCGTCGTGCTCGACGTGGCGCTGCGCCGGCCCACTCTCGACGACGTGTTCCTCACGCTGACCGGTCACGCGGCTGAACTGGCCGCCGACGAAGCCAAGGCGGAAGAACAGGCAGTGCGATGACCGCGGGACTCAAGCTTATCGGCGACGGCGCGATCGTCGCCCGGCGCAACCTGATCAAGATCAAGCGGGTGCCCGACCTGCTGGTCTTCACGACCATCTCGCCGATCATGTTCATCCTGCTGTTCGCTTACGTGTTCGGCAGCGCGATCAACACACCCGGCCTGTCCTACCGCGAGTTCCTGATCCCGGGCATCTTCGCGCAGACGGTGATCTTCGGTGCGACCTTCACCGGTGCCGGTATGGCCGATGACATCCAGAAGGGCATCATCGACCGGTTCCGGTCGCTTCCGATGGCGCGTTCGGCAGTGTTGGTCGGACGGACCTCTAGCGACGTGGTGATCAACGTGATCACGATCGTCGTCATGTCGGCGACCGGCCTGATCATCGGCTGGCGAATCCGCACGTCGTTCCTCGAGGCTGCCGCCGGGTTCTTGCTGATCCTGGCGTTCGCCTACGCGATCTCGTGGGTGATGGCGCTGATCGGGCTGATCGTCCCGTCCCCCGAAGTGGTGAACAACGCGTCCTTCATCGTGATCTTCCCACTGACCTTCGTGGCGAACACCTTCGTCCCCACGAACAAGTTTCCCCCGGTGCTCAAGGTGATCGCGAACTGGAACCCGGTATCGACCGTCACCCAGGCCGCCCGCGAGCTGTTCGGCAACACCAGTCCGCGGCTCCCGCCGTCCGGCGACTGGCCGATGCAGCACCCGGTGCTCTACACGCTGCTGTGGTCGGTGCTGCTGGTGGCGGTCTTCGCGCCGCTGTCGGTCAGGCAGTACCGGCGGGCAGCCAGCCGCTGAGCCGCTCTGCCGCTGGTTTCGCGCGGCAAGCCTCGCTCATGCGGCACGGCGTCGTCCGGACCGGCGCCCGCCCGGCCCGGGACGACGCACGGATCACGCCTTCGTCAGGATGCCCAGCAGGCCGTGCGCCTCGCCGTCCGGTCCTGCGCTGAACCACACCGCATTGGTTCCGGCGGCTGCCGAGTCACCGACGATCAGACCCCAAAGTCCGTCGATGACGATCGGGTGACCCGAGCTGCTGCGCAGCGTCGCGCGCTCGCGCCCGGACCACGGATCGAACACGTGGATCCGGCCGTCGCCGAAGTTGCCGACGAGCAGCTTGTTCGACCACCGTCCGAAGTGGCTGGGCGCGATCGTGAGGCCCCACGGCGAGTCGAGGGCACCGCGGGAGGCGAAGCGGTGCAGAAACGCCCCGTAGGTGGTGTAGGTGTCGATGAACCCGTGCCCTGCGCCGGCGGTGTCGTCCTGGCGATCGGCGTCCTGCATGGCGTAGGTGACGAACACGCGGTGCCCGATCACGGCGACGTTGAACGGCGCGTATCCACGCGGCAGGTGCCGGTCGTGGAAGAGCCGGTTCACGTTCAGCCCGAACCGACCGTTGAACACGTCGATGCGGTTGGCACGAGCGGCATCCATTTGGCCAGACGTCGAGGCGGGTGGGACGGTTCAGTGCTGGCAGCGGGTATTCTGGTCTGGTTGCCCCGGCGAGGGACGCGCGCGTTCGCTTTCCAGCGTGCGCTTCCGTGATCGACGCTCGTCGACGCGCGTCCCGCGTCAAAGGCATCGCGCTCACCGCCCGTCCTAACCGAGTCTGCCTTCGAGGAGTTGCGCCGTGTCCGAGGTCCGTCTGTCCGCAGAGATGCGTAGCGAGTTCGGCAAGGGCGGCGCCCGCCGCACTCGACGGGCCGGGAAGATTCCAGCCGTGATCTACGGCCATGGTGCCGGTACCCGGCACGTCTCGCTGCCCGCTCGCGAGTTCACCAACGC
>JALZAI010000129.1 GCA_030948475.1 Actinomycetota bacterium | reverse complement strand
CCCGGTGGGTGCGCTCGTCGCGGCTCTGGTGCTGAGCCAACCGGCGGTGTCCAAACATCTGCGGGTACTACGCGAGGCCGGGCTGGTCGAGGTTCGCAGCGATGCCCAACGCCGGCTGTATTCGCTGAACCTCGAGCCGCTGCGCGAGCTCGATGACTGGCTGATGCCGTACCGCTCGCGCTGGACGGCCCGGCTCGACGCGTTAGAAGCGCGCCTCGACGACATGACCGGCGACAACGCCGACGAGACGCGGGACTGATGATCGACGGATGGCTCGAGCAGAATGACGGGCAGTGGCGGCTGCGCTTCACCCCGGAGCTGGTGCCGGCAACCCGGAGGTAGACACGTGCCGCCACCCTCCAGCTGAGGTCGAGAGACACGCGGCGACACCAGCGGTGGGTCGTCGGACCCGGGTGGGAGTATCGGGCTTCCACGACCGGCGGGAGTACAGCACCAGTGAGCACGCGCGACACCGACTCGTTCGTGCACCTGCACGTGCACACCGAGTACTCGATGCTCGACGGTGCCGCCCGGCTGGACGAACTGTTCGCCGAGACCTGCCGGCTCGGCATGCCCGCGCTCGCGATGACCGACCACGGCAACGTCTTCGGCGCGTACGAGTTCTACCGCAAAGCCATCGCGTCCGGGATCAAGCCGATCATCGGTATCGAGGCCTACCTCACCCCGAACACCTCGCGCTACGAGCGCACCCGGGTGCGCTGGGCATCCGGCGGCGGCGACGACGTGTCCGGCGGCGGGGCATACACCCACATGACGCTGCTCGCCGAGAACACCGCCGGCATGCACAACCTGTTTCGGCTCGCCTCGCGAAGCAGCCTCGAGGGCTTCTTCTACAAGCCGCGCGCCGACCGCGAACTGCTCAGCCAGTACGCGACCGGCCTGATCGGCACGACCGGTTGCCCGTCCGGCGAGGTCCAGACCTGGCTGCGCATCGGCGAGTACGAGAAGGCGCGCGCCAGCGCCGCCGAGTTCCGCGACATCTTCGGCTCCGGCAACTTCTTCCTCGAGCTGATGGACCACGGCTTGGACATCGAAACCCGGGTCCGCGAGGGCCTGCTGCGCCTGGCCGCGGACCTGCAGCTGCCGATGATCGCGACCAATGACCTGCACTACACGCACGCCGGCGACGACGCGACGCACGAGGTGCTGCTGTGCGTCCAGTCCGGCAAGACAATGGCCGACCCGAAGCGGCTCAAGCTCGACGGGAGCGACTTCTACCTCAAGAGCCCGGCCGAGATGCGTTCGCTGTGGGCAGACAAGCACGATCTGCGCGCGGCCTGCGACAACACGCTGCTGATCGCCGAGCGCTGCGAGGTGAGCTTCACCGAGGGCAACGGGACGTACATGCCGGTGTTCCCCGTCCCGGATGGCGAGACCGAGCGCAGCTGGTTCGCCAAGGAGGTCGCGGCTGGGCTGCAGCGCCGCTTCCCGGCCGGCATCCCCAGCGACGTGCAGCAACAGGCCGACTACGAGGTCGGTGTCATCAACCAGATGAACTTCCCCGGTTACTTTCTGGTGGTCGCCGACTTCATCAACTGGGCGAAGGACAACGGCATCCGAGTAGGTCCGGGACGCGGCTCGGGCCCCGGGTCGATCGTCGCCTACGCAATGCGCATCACCGACCTCAACCCGCTCCAGCATGGACTGATCTTCGAGCGGTTCCTCAACCCGGATCGCGTCTCGATGCCCGACTTCGACGTGGACTTCGATGAGCGACGACGCGGCGAAGTGATCCGTTACGTCACCGAGAAGTACGGCGACGACCGCGTCGCGCAGATCGTCACCTACGGCACGATCAAGGCCAAGCAGGCCGTCAAGGACTCGGCGCGCGTGCTCGGCTTCCCCTTCTCGATGGGTGAGCGGATCACCAAGGTCATGCCGCCGTCGGTCATGGGCAAGGACGTGGCGCTGGCGAAGGTGTTCGACAACACCCACGAGCGCTACAACGACGGCGGCGAGTTCCGCGCGCTGTATGACTCCGACGCCGAGGTCGCCACGGTAGTCGACACCGCGAAGGGTCTCGAGGGACTCAAGCGCCAGTGGGGCGTGCACGCGGCCGGCGTAATCATGTCCTCGGACCCGCTGCTCGACCTGATCCCGATCATGAAGCGGGAGCAGGACGGCGCGGTCATCACCCAGTTCGACTATCCGGCGTGCGAAGCCCTCGGCCTGATCAAGATGGACTTCCTGGGCCTGCGCAATCTGACCGTCCTCGATGACGCGCTGACCAACATCGAGGCCAATCGCGGCGAAACCGTGGTGCTCGAGGAGCTCACCCTCGACGACCCGAAGACCTTCGAGTTGATGGCGCGCGGCGACACGCTCGGGGTATTCCAGCTCGACGGCGGGCCGATGCGCGCGCTGCTGCGATCGATGCGTCCGGATTGCTTCGAAGACATCTCCGCCGTCGGTGCGCTGTACCGCCCCGGTCCGATGGGCATGAACTCGCACAACGAGTACGCCGACCGCAAGACCGGCCGCAAACCGGTGACCCCGCTGCATCCGGAACTCGAGGTGGCGCTCGAGGACGTCCTCGGCGAGACGTACGGACTGATCGTGTACCAGGAGCAGGTCATGGCCGTGGCCCAGAAGGTCGCCGGCTACTCGCTCGGCGCCGCGGATCTGCTGCGCCGCGCGATGGGCAAGAAGAAGAAGGCTGAGCTGGACGCCCAGTACGCGCAGTTCAACATGGGTATGCAGGAGCGCGGCTTCTCGGCGTCGGCGATCAAGAAGCTGTGGGACACGCTGCTGCCGTTCTCCGACTACGCGTTCAACAAAGCGCACTCGGCCGCGTACGGCGTGATTTCCTACTGGACGGCCTACCTCAAGGCGAACTACCCAGCCGAGTACCTGGCCGCCTTGCTCACGTCCGTCCGCGACGACAAGGACAAATCGGCGATCTACCTGGCCGAATGCCGGCGAATGGGGTTCACGGTGCTGCCGCCGTGCGTGAACTCCTCCGCAGCTGACTTCACCCCGGCTGGCACCGACATCCGCTTCGGGCTGACCGCCGTGCGCAACGTCGGCGCGAACGTCGTCGCTTCGATCGTGACTAGCCGCAAGGCCAAGGGCGAGTTCGCGGACTTCGGCGACTTTCTGCGCAAGGTCGACGCGGTCGTATGCAACAAGCGGACGATCGAGGCGCTGATCAAGGGGGGCGCATTTGACTCGCTCGGCCACCCGCGGCGCGGGCTGATCAACGTCTACGAGCCGGCCGTCGACGCCGTCCTCGACACCAAGCGGGCCGAGGCGATCGGCCAGTTCGACCTGTTCGGCTCCTTCGGCGAGGTCGCCGATCCGGTCGCGGACCCGATTGACGATGTCTTCGCGGTGCGCATCCCGGACGGTGAGTGGGACAAGAAGGTGCTGCTGCAATTCGAACGCGAGATGCTCGGGCTGTATGTGTCCGACCATCCGCTGTTCGGTCTCGAGCACGTCCTTGCGGGCGCGGCCGACGACTCGATCGCCAATGTTATGGCCGAGGCCTCGGACGATCCGCGCCCGGTGACACTGGCCGGCATCCTGTCCTCGGTTAACCGGCGCGTGACCAAGGCAGGCGCGCCGTGGGCCAATGCGATCCTTGAGGACCTCGAGGGCTCGATCGAGGTGATGTTCTTCCCGCAGACCTACGCGCAGCTCGCGCTCACCATCGCCGAGGATGCCGTCGTCGCGATCAAGGGGCGCACCGAGCTGCGCGAGGACACGGTGAAGCTCATCGCGTCCGACCTCGCCGTGCTCGACACAACCGAGCGGCCGCGCGGACCGGTCGTGGTGCGGCTGGCGCCGAACCGGTGCACACCGCCGGTGGTCGAGCGGCTCAAGGACGTGCTGGCCACGCACCCCGGCAGCACCGAGGTGCATCTGCGACTGGCCAACGGTGAGCGAGAGCACGTCCTGCGCCTGGGCGACGGGTTTCGGGTCACGCCGTCACCGGGACTGATGGGCGACCTCAAAGCCCTGCTCGGCCCCGCCGCCCTCTCCTGAGCGCCTGCGTCTCGGCCCTCGGGCCGCGCACAGCTTCCGCTCGATGCGCGCGGGTAGGTTCGACGGGATGAAACCCGGACTGCCCGCGCTGCCCGACCCCGAGGATCCGTTCGGGGCCGACCCGCAGCACATCGACGTCGGGGAGTTCCGCCAGGGCTCACCGTTGAGCCAATGGGCTCTGGCCCGATTCCTGGTCGGTCGTGCCCTCGTCGAGTCGCTCGGCTGGGCGCTGCTGATCGTGGCCATCGCCCTGGTCGCGCTGGGAGCAGTCCTGTGGCTCGGTCTCGATGCAAGAGTCCTGCCGGTGCTGCTGATCGTGATCGCGGTCGGCGTGCTGCTCATGCGCTGGGTGTTGCTGGGTGTCGTGCGCAGGCTCACCGGGTTCGCGCAGTACGGCCCGCTCGAGCACCGGATGAAGGCCCTAGTCGAGGACACGAGTTCCGACGTGCTGCGCGAGTTGCGACGCATCGGGCTGCCGGGACGGACCTGGACCCTGCCGTTGCTCGGTGTGCGCTTCCTCCGACGCGACCGGCGTCGCGACACCGTCGTCAGGCTGAAGAGCTTCGAGGTGGAGCGCGCCGTCCCGAAGGCCCGGCTGGACGAGCTGCACATCGTGCTGCGAACCGCGCTGGGCACTGGTCCCAATCCCGCCGGGCCGCTGGCAGACTGAAGCGGGAGCGAAGCTTGCGAGCTATGGGCCTCGGGGCTTTGCCGCCCGAACGAGCGAAGCGAGGTAGA
>JALZAI010000238.1 GCA_030948475.1 Actinomycetota bacterium | reverse complement strand
GCCCGGACGACTCGAGCTTGTGCAGCGCGGGGTAGATCGTCCCCTCGGCGAGCTCGAAGCGGCCCGCGCTGCGCTCGCGCAGCGCGGTGATGATCGCGTAGCCGTGGGCCGGGCGGCCGTGCATGACGGACATGAGCAGCAGATCGAGGCTGCCCTTCAGCTGATTCGTTCCCATGCCTAGTTATTCTAGGTATCAGTCGGATCGGATGTCGAGGTTTTCCCCGATCAACTTCGAACGGGTCAGCGGCGAAACGGACGGTCCGGGTCAGTGACGTCGAATTGGGTACCCGGCTGCCTCAGCAATGTCGGCAGGATCTGCGCCTTCGCCCCGCTTCGGTCGGCGCTACCCCACCGCACGACGCGCCCGCTCTTGAGCAGCAACGTGATCGCGGCCGGGTCGAGCGCCTGGATCGAGGCGATGTGGGCACGCAGCTTCCGGGGCAGTGCCGCCGCGACGGTGGCGACCGCGCCGCCCGTGGTACGCGCGTCGCTGCCGCTCGGGACGACGAATAGCGGCAGCCGGGCCGGACGGACGTCGACGGTCCGGAACTGGTCACCGGTGCGGTCGACCAGCACGTAGGTCGCAGTCTGGCGCACCACTCCGATCGCCACGCGCTCGGACACCGTGATCACCACGGTGGACGGGAACGACGTGTCCACCCGCGCCGAGCTGATCACGGCGATGCGTCCGACCCGGCTCGCCACGGCGGCAGTGTCCAGGCGGACCAGCGGCGTCCCCGAGTCGATCGCCGCCGCGCGCCGTACCTGGTCGGCCAGTGGGCCGGGCACCCCGCGCACCGTAACCGCGCGCACTCCGAAGACCGGGCTGAACGCGACGAGGTATGTCGCGCCCACGGCCAGGACCAAGAGCAACGCTGCGATGAGGATGAGGCGACGCCGCGCGCGCCGGGGCGGCGGCTGCTCGTCGTCCGCGACATCGTCGGGGGCGAGCGTCGCGCTCATGTCGTCTCCTCCTGGCGGCGCTGCCCACATGCCTCGCGGATGGCGTCGCAGAGCAGGTAGATGTTGCCGATGCCCATCGTGATCACCAGGTCCCCCGGACGCGCGAGCACTGCGATGCGTTCGGGCACGGCGGCGAAGCTCGGTTCGTAGACGACCAGCTCGGTGGGCAGCCGGATCAGGTCGCTGATGGTTGCTCCGGTGACACCGGGTACTGGCTCCTCGCGGGCCGGGAAGACGTCCATCAGTACGGCGACGTCCGCAATCGCCATGGCCTCGGCGAACTCCCGGGCGAACGTCTGCGTCCGGCTGTAGGTGCCCGGCTGGAACACCGCGATCAGCCGTCCGTTCCTTCCCACGGCAGCGCGCGCCGCAGTGAGCGACGCCGCGATCTCGGTTGGATGGTGCGCGTAGTCGTCATAAACACGCACCCCGCCTGCCTCGCCGTGCGATTCGAAGCGGCGATGCACGCCGCCGAAGGACGACCACGCGGCGATGACGGTGTCGGCGTCCAACCCGAGCTCGACGGCGAGCGCGAGCGCGGCGCTCGCGTTGAGCGCCATGTGCCGTCCGATCAGCGCGCCGACGCGGACGTGGCGGTGACCGAACCCGGGCACTTCGACGTCGAACTCGACGGAGTCGGGCAGCACGGAGATGCCGGTGACCTTGACCTCGGCGGATTCACTCTCGCCGTAGGAGAACACCCGCACTCCCGCGCCGCGGGCGTAGTCGCCGATGCGTCGCGCCCCGTGGTCGTCGGCGCAGGTGAGCAACAGCCCGCCCGGTTCGATGCGGTCGACGAATTGTTCGAAGGCTCGGTAGATGCTCGCCAGATCGCCGTAGTTCTCCAGGTGGTCGGCCTCGACATTGGTGACGATCGCTGCCGCCGGCCGGGTGAGCAGGAACGAGCCGTCGCTCTCGTCCGCCTCGATGATCGCAAGTTCCCCGCTGCCGAGGTGGGCGTTGCGCCCGGTCTCGTACAGGTTGCCGCCGATCGCGAAGGACGGGTCGGCACCGCACGCCTGGGCGCCGACCGTCAGCAGCGAGGTCGTCGTGGTCTTGCCGTGCGTACCCGCGATGGCGACGCAGCGGCGGTCCTCGAGCGCGGCACCGAGCGCCGCAGCCCGCCGCAGCACCCGCATCCCGCTCTCGCGGGCCGCGACGAACTCGGGCTGGTTCGGGTTGATCGCGGTTGTGTAGACGAAGGTGTCGGTCTCGGCGAGGTGCTCGACCGAGTGACCGATGTGCACCGTAGCGCCGAGCGCACGCAGCGCATGCACCCCGAGCGAGTCGCGCGCCTCGCAGCCGGTCACCGCAATGCCGCGCTCGAGCAGGATGCGCGCGAGTCCACTCATCCCGGCGCCGGCGATGCCGATGATGTGCGTCCGGCCCAGTTCGGCCAGGCGCACGACCACGTCCGTCGCGGCGCTCTGCACCAGCCGGGCGCCGGGCGCGGCCCAGTCCTGCGGTCGCCCCCCGGTGGCGTCCTGAGTCGTGTTCATCGGAACCGCCGGTGCTCGGCGACGACGCTGAGCACGTGCCTGGCCAGTACCGCGTCCGCGTCCCGTGCGCCCGTCGAGGCAGCGCACCTGGACATGTCCGCCAGCCGCACGGGATTGGTGACGCGGGGGACGATCTCGCGTGCGATCCAGGCCGGAGTCAGGTCGGCGTCGTCGACCATGATGCCGCCGCCGGCCGCCACGATGGGCTCCGCGTTGTGACGCTGCTCGCCGCCCCGCAGCGGGAACGGGACGTAGGCCGCCGGCAGCCCTACGGCGGTCAACTCGGCGCAGGTCATCGCACCGGAGCGGCAGATGACGAAGTCGGCCGCGGCATAGGCGTGGTGCATGCCGTCGACGTACGGGACGACGACATAAGGCGGCGTGCCGTCCGGCACCGACACGGTGTTGTTCAGCCCGGCGATGTGCAGCACCTGCACGCCAGCCGCGCGCAGCACCGCCGCCGAGGACGACACCGCCCAGTTGATCGCACGCGCACCCTGCGAGCCACCGGTGACGAGCAGCACCGGCGCGTCGGGGTGCAGCCGGAAGCCCGCCCGCGCCTCGGCACGCGAGGCCACCCGATCGAGCGTCGCGATGGCCGGACGCAGCGGGATGCCGATGACAACCGCATGCGGCAGCCGCACCGAGGCCGACGCGGTGAACACGTGCGTGGTCATGCGGGCAGCGAGGCGGTTGGCGACGCCCGGGCGCGCGTTGGCCTCGTGCACGACAATCGGGATGCCGCGTCGTCGGGCGGCGACGTAGGCGGGCATCGCGACGTAGCCGCCGAAGCCGACGACCACCTCGGCGTCAACCCGGTCGAGCACCGTCTGCGTCGCGCGAACCGAGTCGCGCAACCTGCCCGGAGTGGCGAGCAACGACCGGTTGAGCTTGCGGGGCAGCGGGACGGGCGGGATCAATTCGAGCGGGTACCCCCGGGCCGGGATGAGCGTGGTGTCCAGCCCGCGTTCGGTGCCGAGTGCGGTGATGTGTGCGCGCGGGTCGAGGCGGCGCAGCGCGTCGGCGAAGTTCATCGCCGGCTCGATGTGTCCAGCCGAGTGGCCACCGGCGACCACGACGCGGGCCGTCTCGGCCGACGCGATCACCGCGATCTCCGCGGCCCATCGGTGCCGGTGGCTCGCAGCGAGCCACTACCC
>JALZAI010000235.1 GCA_030948475.1 Actinomycetota bacterium | reverse complement strand
AGAGGAGGTCGCGCTTAGATCCGATCGAGTTGTAGATCGTCTGCACGGCGACGCCAGCGTGCGCGGCGATCTGGCCGATCGAGGTCGCGTGATAGCCGCGCTCCAAGAACAGTCCTGCGGCCGCCTGCACGATCACTCGCTGGGTTTCCGCGGCGGCTATCTGCTGCCTGGTCTTGACAGAACCCATACCGCTAGCATAGCGTACCAAAGGATAGAAGAAGATTCTAAAAGGAGATGGCGGGATGACTGCGGAGCGACTCAAGGCGCTGACACTCGAGGGGTTTGCGCGGATGTTCAACAACGGCGAGCTCGACTACGTTGAGCGCGGGACCGCGCCTGGAGCGGTCGATCATCAGGAGCCCGAGGGCACCGACTTCGTTGCGCATCTCAAGGGGGTGATCGTGACGCTGCGCACCGCGTTCCCCGACCTGCGCTTCGAGGTCCACGAGATCCTCGCCGAGGGCCTGACCGTCGCCTGCCGCTCGACGATGACCGGCACGCACCAGGGGCCGCTGAACATCGGACCGATGGCCGGACTGCCGGTGACCGGCGCGGCGATCGAGGTCCCGCACATGCATTTCTTCCGTTACGACGAACAGGGGCGCTTGACCGACCTCTGGCACGTCTGGAACACCCTCCTGCTCGCCCGCCAGCTGGGCGCCCCCGCGCCCGACCTGCGTATCGGGATCTCGGCGTGAGCGACTCGGAGATCGCTCCAGGCGCTGGACGCCCAGCTCGGATTGGCGGCGGCCATCTCAGCGTCGGCCCGGCAATGCGTCGAGCGCTGCTTGGGCGGGAACCGGTCCGTGCCGGGCGAGGGCCTGCTCCCAAAAGGTGCGAACGAGGCTGGGCTTTCCACCGAACACCTCGTAGTCGGTGGCCACCGAGACACGGGCCCCTTCTGCGATCGCGGCGATCGTTGTCGGCGCGAACCTGTCGTTCAGAACCAGCCGTTGCGCGGCCTCGAGGACCTCCTTAGCAGCCGGCAAGCGCTCCAGGACGCAGAGCTTGCCTTTCATCATCGTGTCTCGCCGGGCGCACGACAACCAGTCAACTCAAATCACCGGCTTCGCTGATCGATAACCACAAAGGAACGACGAATGTTCAACCCTTCACGCCGCAGCTCGACCAGACTTCGCCGGGCCGCGGCCGTCGGCACGTCGGTCGCGATCCTGCTCGCAACGCCGACGTTCGTGCCCGCAACGGGGTCACAAGCGGCAACGACACCACACACTGCCTCCGCCAAGTGCCACCTCGTCATCACCGGCGCACCCTGGAGCATCAGGACCCGTGTCGGTCTCCAGTCGGCTAGCCGGTACACACTCGCCGCCGACGGGGTCTGGTGTTCGGCCGGCCGCCCCTGTGTGATGAAGTTCACCCACCAGAGAGGCAACGGGCTCGGAGAGGCCCTACACGGCCCGCGGGGCCTCAAATGCCACTCGCTGTCCACACCGGTTAGCGGTGACAACCTCGTCTACGCCGGCGTATGCGCGCACGGGACCGGCTACAAGCCGCCCGGCTTCGGATGGGCTCCCCGGATAAAGCGATGACTAGCCGTCTCATGGCCGGGCTCCGCTTCGAATCCAGTTCGGTCGGCTGCTCACCGGCGCGGACAGCGAGATGGTCAGAAGTCGCTTCTGATTCGTCGCCAGCGAGCGCTCTTCCCGGCTCCGATCGGCTCGATCAGGCCAACGGCGCGCATTTTCGCCAGCGTCTTCGAGATATACGACTGGCTCGCAGCCGGCGCGGCCCGGCGCACATCGGCCACCGTGAACTCATCGGCAATCGACTAGCGCACGAACTGCCGGATCGCCTCCCGCTTGGATCCGCGCCCAGCCACGGTCCCGAGGCGCGACTCGAACTCCTTGTAACCCGCGGCTACGATCCCGAGGAGGTAGTCGAGCCAAGGTGTGATGTCGTGCTCGTCGGTGTGCCAGCCGATCCCCGCCGCCTGCAGCGCCTCGTAATACGTCTCGCTGCTCTCCTGCACTAGCCGCTCGAGGCTGACATAGCGGCCCACCTCGTAACCCGCCTGGTAGAGCTGGCAGACCTCGCCCGGCCGATTAACCGTCCGCTGATGTGTACGCAGCTTCACAAACAGCGGCCGGATCTCGCGCAGATAATCATCCACGATCGACTTGCCGCCATCGAACCCCAACGGCTCGACCTCCTCACGCACCCTCACACCCGAAGCTTCGGATCGTCCTTATCAACCGGTGGATCTCGTCCTTGAACGGGTCCGACTTCGACGGCCGCTCCGGCAGCTTGAACACCGGCGGCGCCTCCGACCGCAACGCCGTCCGGACCGTGTTCCTCGACAGCCCAGTCCGGCGGACCAACTCCTTGATCGGCACGCCACGAACGAAATGCTCCCGGCGAAGTTCAGCCCAGCGCTTCACGTCCAGCACGCCTCCTCCTGGCACTCGATCAACACGACCGAGCCAGGCTCACGATCACCCCGGACGCCTCCGCCCACATCCACGGGTGGGGTCAAATCTCAACCGGCGAAGAGGGGTCAGTCTCTCACCGGCGCCGACACCTGTGAGGTCGCCCCAGAACGCAATTGTCAATTTCGTACAACCGCTCGGGATTGTCCGACAGCCTCGCGACGTTGCGATCGCCCGAAACGAGCAGCAATTTCACACTCCCGGGCTCGCTAAATCAGATGAAACGGGCTCCGCAGTGC
>JALZAI010000227.1 GCA_030948475.1 Actinomycetota bacterium | reverse complement strand
GTCCAAGGCGACGGTTATCGCGTGGATCTGGGCCCGGACCGTAGCCTGCCCCAACCCGGCATGCGGCGCGACCATGCCGCTGGTCCGCTCTTTCTGGCTGTCGAAGAAGAAGGACCGTCCCACCTGGCTGCGGCCAGTCGTGACCGGCAAGCAGGTCACGTTCGAGGTCGTGGTCGACAGGAGTGGCCCGCCCATCGAGGGCACGGTCGGCCGGCAAGGTGCGATCTGCGTCGTCTGTCAGTCGCCGGTGCCGCTCAAGCACATCCGCGCCGAAGGCCAAGCCGGCCGGATGGAACAACAGCTCATGGCCGTCGTCGCTGAGGGTCAGCGGCAGCGGATCTACCTGCCCGCAACCGAGGAGCAAGTGACAGCGGCCAACGTCCCGCGGCCGGCCGACGTGCCCGAGGCTGAATTGCCAAAGCAGGCGCTTGGCTTCCGGGTGCAGGGCTACGGCATGGAGCTATGGGCGGACCTGTTCACCAACCGGCAGCTGGTCGCCCTGACGGCGTTGAGCGACCTGGTGGCCGAAACCCGCGCGCGCTGCGAATCCGACGCCCGAGCCGCCGGCATGGCAACACCGAAAGTCGCGGCCTATGCAGACGCCGTGGCGATGTATCTCGCGCTCGTCGTCGGCCGGCTCTCGGATTATCTGGCTTCAACAACGACGTGGGCCAGCAATCCGCAGATGGAAATCCTTGTCCACACGTTCGGACGCCAAGCCATCGCAATGACATGGGACTTCGCTGAGGGTAACCCGCTTGCCGATTCCAGCGGGTCGGTATGGATCATGATCCGGGCGGTCAGTCGCGTCGTTGAGGCGCTCACTGTGCGGCGAGCGTCGTGGGCGGAACAGGACGATGCGATGTCCGAACGGGTTCGGCGAAACACGATCGTCTGCACAGACCCGCCCTACTATGACAACATCGCTTACGCCGACCTGTCCGACTTCTTCTATATATGGTTGCGTCGGTCACTGCAGGACGTGTTTCCGGACCTCCTCAGCACTGTTCTGACACCGAAGGCGGATGAACTGGTTGCCTCGCCGTTCCGGTTCGGTGGGAGCCAAGCGAAGGCCGACGCCTACTTCGAGAGCGGCTTTGTTCGCGCGTTCACCCGAATGCGGCAATTCCATCCTGCCGACGTCCCGATCACGCTCTTTTACGCTTTCAAGCAGGCAGAAACACAGCAGACCGGCGTAGCTTCGACGGGCTGGGAAACAATGCTGAACGGGCTCATGGAGGCAGGTCTAACCGTCACGGCTACATGGCCAGTGCGGACGGAGCGGAGAGGTCGCCTCAGGGATACAGGGAGCAACGCACTCGCCTCTTCCATTGTCCTCGCCTGCCGGCCACGCCTCACAACGGCCGAGTCGACCACCCGCCGCGGCTTCTTGCAGGCGTTAAAGCTGGAGCTGCCCAAGGCGCTGCGGGAGTTGCAGCAAGGGTCGATCGCGCCGGTTGACCTGGCGCAGGCGGCGATCGGGCCGGGGATGGCCGTGTTTACCCGCTACCGCAGCGTGATCGAGGCAGACGGTTCGCCGATGACGGTGCGGACCGCGCTGGCCCTGATCAACCACGCGCTGGACGAGGTGCTTTTCGAGCAGGAGGGCGACTTCGATGCGGACACCCGGTTCTGCGTGAAGTGGTTCAGCCAGTTCGGCTGGGACGAGCAGCCCTACGGCCGGGCCGAGGAGTTGTCGCGCTCGACGGACACGTCGGTGCCGGGCCTCGTTCGTGGCGGCGTCTTCTGGGCACGGGCGGGCCGCGCTCGCCTGCTCGGCCCGGAGGATCTGGCCAGCGATTGGGATCCGGTCTCCGACGAGCGGGTCAGCGTCTGGGAGGCGACACTGCGGCTCGCCAAGGCGCTGACCGAGCTGGGCGGGCAGGACGCGGCCCGGCTGATGTCGCTGGCCGGCCAGCGGGTCGATCTCGACACTGTCAAGGAGCTTGCCTACCTGCTGTACTCGGTCTGCGAGAAGCGCGGCTGGACGCAGACCGCGCTGCTGTTCAACGGGCTCGGCACCTCCTGGTCGGACCTGTCCGCCAGCGCCCGCGGCGCGGCCGGCATGACGCAGCCGACGCAGGGCGCCTTCGGTTTCGACGACGACGAGGAGGCCTAGATGGCCACCAGCAACCGGGACCGGATCGGCCGCGGCCTCGACCTGCTCTCCGAGGGCATGGTGCCGTACGTGGACGAGATCATGACGGCCGCGGCCCGCGGCAGTGACTGGGTCGCGATGCTGTCCGCGCGGGAGAACGCCCGCCAGGGCCGGACCGTGACCTCCAGCAAGACCGACGTCGCGCTGCTGCTGCGGGTGCTGGCTTTCGAGGAGCCGTTCAAGAAGCGGCTGTCGCGGAGCGAGCGCGCGATGGCCACCGAGCTGGGCGAGGCGCGCAACAAGTGGGCGCACCAGGACGCGTTCAACCACGACGACACCTACCGGGCGCTGGACTCGATCGAGCGGCTGCTCACCGCGGCGGGCGCAACCGCCCAGGCGGACGAGGCGCGCCGGCTCCGGCTGGACCACCAGCGCGCGCAGTACGAGGCCGAGACCCGCAGGGTGGTCAAGGCCGCCTCGGTGGCCAGCGTGCCGGGCGCCGGGCTCAAGCCCTGGCGGGAGGTGATCACCCCGCACCAGGATGTCGCCACCGGCCAGTACAACGCGGCGGAGTTCGCCGCCGACCTGCATATGGTGGCCGACGGCGAGGGCAGCGACGAGTACCTCGACCCGGTGCAGTTCTTCGCCCGTACCTATCTGACCGAGGGGTTGCGTGACCTGGTCGGCAGGGCGGTTCGCCGCCTGTCCGGGGACATGAACGCCAGCCCTATCGTCAACCTGCAGACCAACTTCGGTGGCGGCAAGACCCATTCGATGCTGGCGTTGTACCACCTGTGCTCGGGCACGCCGGTCTCGTCCTACCCGCAGGAGGTGCAGGAGGCGCTGTCCGGCGCCGACCTCGACAAGGTTGGGAAGATCCGCCGCGTCACGCTCGTCGGCACGCACCTGTCGCCCGGCCGGCCGGGGGTGAAACCTGACGGCACCGAGGTCCGCACGTTGTGGGGGGAGTTGGCTTGGCAGCTGGGCGAGCGGGCGGCGTTCGACATGATCGCCGAGTCCGACCGGACCGCGACCAATCCCGGGGCGGACCTGCGCGAGCTGATCGCCGCGTACTCGCCGTGCCTGATCCTCATCGACGAGTGGGTTGCCTACGCCCGTCAGCTCTACGGCCGCGACGACCTGCCGGCCGGCAGCTTCGACACGCAGTTCACCTTCGCGCAGACGATCACCGAGGTCGTCAAGGGGGTGCCCGGCGCGCTGCTGCTGATCTCGATTCCCGCTTCCAGCGACTCCTCCGGCCCGGACGTCGACAGCGGGGGCAGTGACCTGGAGGTCGGCGGCCCGTACGGGCGGGCGGCGCTGGAGCGGCTGCAGAATGTCGTGCGCCGGGTAGCCGACCAGTGGCGGCCGGCTTCGGCCAACGAGTCGTTCGAGATCGTGCGGCGTCGGCTGTTCGTCGAGCCAGGTGCGGCGGCCAAGCGCGATATCGCCGCCGTGGCGAGGCAGTTCGTGCAGTTCTACGCCGAGCACCGCGGCCAGTTCCCCCGGGAGTGCGGCGAGATCGCCTACGAGCAGCGGATCAGGGCCGCCTACCCGCTGCACCCGGAGCTGTTCGACCGGCTCTACGAGGACTGGTCGACGCTGGAACGCTTCCAGCGCACCCGCGGCGTGCTGCGGCTTGCCAGCGCGGTGATCCACGCGCTGTGGGCGGCCGGGGACGCTGGGCCGCTGATCCTGCCCGGCTCGGTGCCGCTCGACGTGCCGACGGTGTCCAGCGAGCTGACCCAGTACCTGCCCGACGTGTGGAAGCCGATCGTGGACGCCGACATCGACGGTGCGAGTTCCACGCCGGTCAAGATCGACACCGAGCGGCCGACGCTCGGGCAGCGGTCGCTGACGCGACGGATCGCCCGCAGCGTGTTCATCGGCTCGGCCTCGACGCTGCAGACGGCGCACAAGGGCATCGAGCGCCAGCACGTGTGGCTCGGCGTGGCGATCCCCGGCGACACGGTCGGGAACTTCGGGTCGGCGCTGGAGGTCCTGGCCCAACGCGCGACCTACCTCTACGTCGACGGCGCCCGGTACTGGTACGACACCCAGGCCTCGATCACCCGTACGGCGCAGGACCACGCCGACCGGCTGCGCGAGCACCCGGAGGAAGTGTGGAAGGAGCTGGTCGACCGGCTCGGGGGTGAGCGGGCGGCCCGCGGTGACTTCGCCGCCGTGCACGTCTGCCCCGACGACACCGGCGCGGTGCCCGACAGCGAGGAAGCCAAGCTGGTCGTGCTGCACCCGCAGTACCCGCACGCCCGCGGCAACGCCGAGAGCGCGGCCGGCCGGTTCGCCCAGCAGTGCCTCGACACCCGCGGATCGGCGCAACGGACCAACCGCAACACCCTGGTGTTCCTGGCGGCCGACGACAAGCGGTACGAGGAGTTGGCGGAGGCCACCCGCGATTTCCTGGCCTGGAAGTACATCGGCGAGCGGGTCGAGGAGCTCAACCTGACCGCGCAGCAGAAGTCCCAGGCAGAGCGGCGGCGCCAGCAGGCCGACGACACGGTCTGGCTGCGCATTGCCGCGGCCTACATCTGGGCGCTCGTCCCCGAGCAGCTGGATCCGGCGCGCCCGGCGCAATGGCAGATCGTCAAGGCGGAGGGGTCGCAGGAGCGGCTCGCCGACCGGGTCAGCGCGAGGCTGCGGCAAGGCGGTGTGCTCGCCACCACGTACGGGGCGCGCAACGTCCGGATGGACCTCGACGGTCCGCTGAAGTCGGCGTGGGCCAAGGGCCACGTGAGCGTCGGTGACCTGTGGTCGTACTACCGGCGCTATCCGTACCTGACCCGGCTGCGGGACCGGATGGTGCTGGAGGGCGCGCTGCGGGCGGGGCTGGACGACATGATGTGGGAGAGCGAGGGCTTCGCGCTCGCCGAGTCCTACGACAAGTCAGTGGGCCGTTACAACGGCCTGGCCACGTACGGCGGCGGGTCGGTCGGGATACTCGGCGACGCGGCGCTCGTCGTGCACCCGGATCTCGCGGTCGTGCAGTTGGAGCAGGATCAGGCCAAGCCTGCCGGGGTCGCACCCGAGGGAGTAGGGGGAACGGCTGGAGATGCTGCCAGGGGGGACCCTGCTTCGCTGACAGGCACGGACGGTGAACGCCCGCCCGACCCGGCCGTCGTACACCACCGCCGGTTCTTCGGGGTCGTGAAGCTCAACCCGGAGCGCTACGGCCGCGACTTCAACCGCATCACGACCGAGGTGCTGCAGCACCTGGCCGCCGTCGAGGGCGCGGGCCTGGAAGTCACCGTCGAGATCACCGCCACGAGCGACTCGGGGTTCCCGGCGGACAAGGCGCGGGTAGTGACGGAGAACGCGCGCACGCTGAAATTCGACCAGTTTGGCTTCGAGGCCGAGTAGTCACACCAGCGAACAGTCATGTGCCCCACGCGTACAGCCTCTACGCCGGTAAACAGGTTGGGTCGCTGGCCGCCCGGCCCCATTCACGCTCACTACGCGGCCTTGATGATGGCAACTACCAGCGCAGTGCGTGTCCCCATTGTGCCCGCGGATCTTGGTTAGCCTCTACTTTGTGACGCAAGCGTCCGAGGTCTACGTGCTGGGTGCGGGATTCTCGAAGGCTGTCCACCACAGGATGCCGCTACTTGCTGACCTCAGTGTTGCCGTGAGCGAGCAGCTCACCGATGAGATGCCAACACTTCCACGCGCAATCGGTGGGGACCTTGAGACCGCCTTGACATACCTCGGCGCCAGCCAGCCGTGGCAAGGGGAGGTAGAGGCACTGCGCAACCGCGCTCTGTACCTGCGGATCACGGAGGTACTGCGCGACGAATTGGAAAGCCGCTCGCGTGACGCACTGGCGTCCGGTTCGCCAGTCTGGCTCCGCAAGCTGGTGAGGCACTGGGCGCGAACCCAAGCGATTGTGATCACCCTCAACTACGACTGCCTGATCGAACGTACTTACAAAGAAGCCGTTCGAGTAACCGCTGGCCAGCCAGGCGATAACTACGTCCATCAAGGTCAGCTCTATGTCATCCCTCTGCCGGCTCTGGTCACCCTGGGCAGCGGGATGCTCGGGATCGACAGAACCCAAGCATTCCGGCTCGTGAAGCTTCACGGCTCCCTGAGTTGGTGGTACTCGGGCTCCAGCACGTTCTTCGGCGAGACGATCTACGACGGTGGGATCGCCGCCAAGCCAGATGCGACGCACGGCAAGGTGCCGTTCGTCGTTCCGCCCACGGCTGGCAAGAACAGCTTTCTCGCGAACGAACTCGTACACCAGCAATGGCATTACGCGTTCACGTCACTTGGGGAGGCGCCTCGGGTAACCGTCATCGGCTATTCGCTGCCGGAGACAGACGAGCTCATGCGGTATCTACTCGCGCTGACCAGCGAGGGCTCCTCGATGACAGTTGTGGATCCATCACCAGCCGTCCACCAGAGATATGCTGCACTTCTCCCCGAGGCACCGATGACCAACGTCGAATGCGGAGCCGAGTCCTGGGCCTTGGAGTCGCTGAGGTACGAGCCCGACGAGCCGCTAGAACTGCGAGTCATCGGCTACTGACTTCGGCGGCTAACGCCGCCGTGGACTCGACCCGAGTCCGGCGGAAACCTTGTCTACGAGATTACGGCGGCTCGCTGCGCAAGATCTGGCCGTCTTTGACGCGCCGGGAGGTGCAGCACGCCGGTCCCTCGAGGGACGCCGACCGCATTCCTGAACTGGGGCGGCCTCGACTTGTTGGACCATAATCGTACTGAAGTGTGGACCAAAGTAGTATTTGCAGGTGGTCCAACGTGGTAGTTTCGAAGCGTGGACGAGTACCGACCACGGATGGTCGACGCAATTCTGACATCGCTGATCGACCAGTTACCCGCCGTGTCAGTGACCGGTCCTCGAGCCACGGGTAAGACGACGACAGCGCGACGATATGCGGCGACGGTGGTGCGGCTGGATCGTGAGGCCGAAGCAGCGGCGTTCCGCGCGGATCCGGATGTGGCGTTGCGTGCCTTGCCTGAGCCCGTGCTGCTGGACGAGTGGCAGGAGGTACCGGGCGTGCTGGGGGCGGTGAAGCGTGCTGTCGACACCAATCCCCGACCCGGCCGCTACATCCTGACCGGCAGCGTACGTATCGACCTCGACGCACAGATGTGGCCAGGAACCGGGCGGTTGGTTCGGTTGCCGATGCAGGGCCTGTCAGTGCGGGAGATCTCCAGACGGCTTGGCAGACCTCTATTCCTCGATCGCCTCCTAAATGCCAATGTCGAGTCGCTGGGCCCGGGCGGGAAGGCCGACTTGGCTGATTATCTCGATCTGGCACTGCGTGGTGGTTTCCCCGAACCCGCGCTACGCCTGGATGGGCTGGCTCGGCAGGCGTGGTTGGAAAGCTATGTGGACCAGCTCATCACTCGCGATGCGCCGGCTGTCGCAGGCGCCCGTGACCCCGATCGGCTGCGTCGCTACCTCGAGGCGCTGGCCGTCAACAGCGCTGGAGTGGTCGAAGACAAGACGCTGTACGACGCGGTCGGAATCAACTCTCGGACCGCGAACGCGTACGAGCAACTACTGAAGAACCTGTTGATCCTTGAAGCGCTGCCGGCGTGGGAGTCCAACCGTCTCTCCCGGCTCATCAGGACTCCCAAGCGCTACCTGGTCGATCCGTCGATCATGGCTGCCGTGATGCGCCTGGACGCCGCCGCGGTGTTGCGTGACGGGAACCTGCTCGGCCGGGTCATCGATACGTTCGTCGCCGCGCAGATCCGCCCCGAGCTCGCCGTCGCAGAGTCCCGGCCCCGCTGGTATCACCTGCGCGACAAAGGAGGACGACACGAAGTCGATCTGGTGATCGAGTTCGGTGGCCGACGCGTCGCCGGAATCGAGATCAAGGCCAACGCTGCTCCCAAGAGGAACGACGTACGCCACCTGGAGTGGCTGCGTGACGAGCTGGGCGACCGGTTCGTGTCAGGCGTGGTTCTGCACACAGGACCACGCGCCTACGAACTGGCGGACAGGGTCTTCGCGGCGCCCATCAGCACACTCTGGGCATGACAGACCGCGTTCTCAGGGGTCCCGCTCCCGATCAGTCCGCAGTCGGCTCGTCCGGCGGACTTACGCAGTTCGCGCAGGTACGTGCTGACCCGCTGCGTGGGTATGCCATCTCGCCGGATGTCGAGCAGCATGGGCAGCGGTGCGCCGGGCTCGCACTGGACGAACTCAAGCAGAGGCACCGATTATTGCTCGCGCCCTCAGCATAGATCTGCACCTCGGGCACCCTTGGCGAGACAAGCCGAAGATGATCTTCGAACTACAGCAAGATCATCTGGTAGCCAGTTTGGTAGCCAGCTGAGCCGTTCGAGGTCGTTCGGCGGCGTTCGCTGCCGTGCAGGATTCCTTATGTAGCAAGGGTTTCGGACAATGGCGAACACTCATGAAAGTGCCCAATTTCCACTGGCAGTGTGGGGGTCAGGGGTTCGAGTCCCCTCAGCTCCACCCCTTTCACCAGGGCTTTCTTCAGGTCGCCCATTTTCAGGCTCATTTCTGGTTGCAGTTGTGGTTGCAGTTAGTTGACCCTTACCTGTTGAAGTCAACAGAATCGCGCCCATCCGGTCGGCCGCCTCGCGGGCCAGCGCCGGCATGACGTGGCTGTAGATGTCCATGGTCGTGCGCATCTGGCTGTGGCCGAGCAGCTCCATCACCACCCGCGGGTGCACGCCGGCGGTTAGCAGCAGTGTCGCCGCGGTGTGGCGGCCGTCGTGCAGGCGGATGTGCCGCACGCCGGCATCCTTGAGTAGCTGGCACCAATAGTCATAGTCGGAGTGCTTGTCGATGGGGCGACCGTTGGCCTGGGCGAAGACGAGGTCCCACTCTTCCCACTCGCTGCCGGCGACCAGCCGCTCCAGGTCCTGCGTCTCTCGGTGCTTGCGCAGTGCATCGGTCAACTGCCGCGGCAGCGCCAGAGTCCGTCGGCTGCGATCGTTCTTCGGCTCTTCGAAGACGATGCCCTTGCCCGCCACTCGGTGCAGTCCTCTTCGGACGGAGAGCCGGCCGGTGTCGAGGTTGACATCGCGCCACTGCAAGCCCAGCGCCTCAGACTGGCGCAGGCCGAGCGCGAGGGCGACGGTCCAGCGTGCTGAATTGCGCCGCCCCTCGGCGGCGGCCATGACGCGCCGTGCCTCGTCGACATCGAGCGGCATCGGAGTTTCCGCTCGCCGCTGCATCGGCGGCTCGACCAGCGCGGCGACGTTGCGGGCGATACGCTCGCGCTGCACGGCGATCTTCAATGCGCGGTGCAGCATCCGGTGCACGCGGAGCACGGACGCCGCAGAAAGGCCGCCCTTGACCATCTCGGCGTAGGCCTTTTCGACGTGCTCGGGCATGAGCTGGTCCAGCCGGCGCTGGCCGATCCGCGGGACCAGATGCATGCGGATGATGCTGCGGTAGCCCTGGAGCGTCCGGGCTCGGACGCGTGCGGGCGCGATGTTGTCGACCCAGTAGGTCAACCAGTCCTCGACGCTGATCGAGCGGCCAGCTGCCTGGACCGATCCGGCGTCCCGTTTGGCCTCAAGCGCCCGGACCTTCCGCACGACGTCGGCGCGCGTGCCGGACGAGACGTGCCGGCGATCACGCTTGCCGTCACCCTTGATGCCCATCGAGACGTAGCCGTGCCAGCGGCCGTCCGGCCGCTTGATGATCGTGGAGCGCCCCGCTGCCCCGCGTCCTGCCGCCATGCTGCATCCTCTCGTCGGTGCTCTCGTCGATCGTGCGCTGACCTACCGACAGTCGGCAACGGGTCGGGCGGCATCGGGGGACGGTGGACCCAGCTTGAACAGCTCGTCCTGTTGGCTAGTGGGCCGTGATCGCCTGTGTCGGCGAATCGGGGTCGGCATAGCCGGCGACGGTACGGGCGTGTCCAGCCGGGCGACGTACCGTTCGAGTTCACCGCGCGAGACGCGGCAGCTGCGACCGATGTGCACTGGTCTGAGTTCGCCAGAGCCGATCAGCGCGTACACGGTCGTACGTCCCACTCGCAGCACCCGGGCTGCCTCCGAGGTCGTGAACAGCAACTGGTCCGGGCACAGCGCGAAGGCAGCGGTCGTGTTCGTGGCCGGATGGGAGTCGGTGCTCATCGGGCTGGGCCTCTCGTTGGCGCACTGGGCGGCTGCAGGCGTCGGGCGGCCTCGACGGCGATGCGACTGCGCATCAGTCGATCGGCGTCCGCATCGGGCGCAGGCACCGCCCGGGGCCGAGCGATGGATTCGGGGCAGTCGTCGGCCAGCCGGTAGGTGACGGCGCGCGCCGGGTGCTGGTCGGGCAGCTGCGCCCTACCGATGAGCTGCGGGAGGCGCCGCTCAACGTCATATCCGGTGCGAGCCGCGTCCTCGATCGCGCTGGCCAGCCAGGGCCAGCTTGAGTCTGCTGCGATACGTGGATCGATGCCTTCGACGAGAGGCTTCCAGCGGTCGGCCGGGAGGGTCATGTCTCCGATGGCGTCCTGGACACGCGCATCGAGGTCTCGCCGGTAGGCCGGGGCTTCGTTGTCCGGCGGACCGCACGGCTCGCGTGCTGAGCCTGGGCAACCGGAGGCGGCCCGCCAGATCGCGACCTCACGTGCGACCTC